>NZ_LEKE01000095.1:0-87389 GCF_001029585.1 Rhodococcus sp. ARP2
CTCTCGTGGACGGGTGCACTCGAGGCCGGTAAGTCGGTTGTTCTGACCTATCAGGTGAAGATCAACGACGGTGTTGCCGGCGGCGTTCTGGTCAACAACAAGGTCACCGGTACTGCGAAGCCGCCGATCGGTCCGGAGATCACTCCTCCGCCGGTGACGACCGAACACCCGGTTGATGGCACTCCCGCAATCGAGGTACTGAAGTCCTCTGACCCGTCCACCACGAACCGTGTGGTTGGCGGCCAGGAGATCACGTACACGCTCACGTTCAAGAATGTGGGCACCGCGGATGGTGAGATCAGCTTCTACGACGATCTGACCGATGTTCTCGACGATGCAGTAATGACGAAGAATCCGGCTACTACTTCCACGCTGGTTGTTTCGGGTGTCGTCGACAACGTCTTCACGGTCACCGGAAAGCTGGCCAAGGGTGAGAGCGCGACGGTGACGTACACCGTCAAGGTCAATCCTGAGATCGGAACGTTGTCAGGTCCCGGATTCACTCCGGGCGTCCTGAACAACTACCTGGTGGTTGGTGGCGAGAACCCGCCGGTGGACTGTGTCCCGGGCGACGCTCTCTGCACCGAACACCCGGTGGACCCGCCGGAGACCACCACCACGGTGCCTCCGACGACCACCACCACGACGCCGCCGGTTACGACGGAGCCCTGTGTTCCTCCGACGACGACCACGCGGATGGTTCCGACCACAACGGTTGCGACGACGACGGCTAGCGCGACCACTGCCGGTGACGCTGATGTGACCGGTACGGAGGAATCCACCACCACGGAGGAGACCACCACAGAGGAGACCACGACAGAAGAAGTTGTCGCGGAGGAGATTGTGGATCCGTGTGGCGTGACGACAACGACGCCGCCGACGACAACGCCGCCGGTCACGACAGTTCCGCCGACCACGACGGTTCCGAACACGACGGTGCCGGTTACACCGACGATCATCATTCCCCCGATCGTCGTTGTGCCTCCGATCGTCGTACCGCCGACGGTTCCGGGTCAGCCGGTTCCGAGCACGGTTCCAGGACAGCCGAAGCCGCCGACAGCAAACCCGGGTCAGCCGGGTCAGCCGAAGCCGCCGACGTCTGCTCCTCAGGGTGGCACGATCAACTCGGGTGGTGGCGCTGGTGAGAGTGGCGTGAACACCGGGTTGCTCGCGGCAGGCGGTTTGGTTCTGCTGCTGGCGCTGGGAACGGGTGTTGTTCTCCTGACGCGTAAGCGTCGCGAGGATGGTGACAACTGATTCTCTTGAGAATCTGAGGTAAACGACGTGGGGCAGATCGCAGAGTATGCGATCTGCCCCACAGTCGTTTTCGTGTGTGTTACGAGCCGAGCCGAGATCCGTCCTTCTTCCAGGCTGCAACTACCGACGGGCGAGGCTGGGCGGAACCACCGTCGGGCCAATGGGATGCGGGGCTTTCGATGCTGGCGTCGTCGGTCTCGCCGGGGTGCTGGACGCAGACGATGACGCGCTTCTCGTCCACGATGGGGCCGCAGGTTTCGGCGCCGACGGGAACGGTGAGGAACTGCTTTGTTTCACCGCGGTTTTCGCCTTCGAGGACAACGCTGAACAGTCCGTCGTTGGACTTGAGTGCGTTGCCGTCGGTGGAGATCCACAGATTGCCGTGCGGGTCGAAGGCAAGGTTGTCCGGGCATGAGATGGGGCTGACCTTGCTCTTGTCGAACCCGCCGAAGTAAGTATCGGCTGTGGCCGGATCTCCGCAGACGAGAAGAAGATTCCAGCCGAAGGTGGTGCCGGCGTGGTCGTCGGTGATTTCGAGGACCTGGCCGTTCTTGTTGTTGTTCCTCGGGTTCGCCTCGTCGGCCGCGGCACCACCGTCGACTCCGCGCTTGGTGTTGTTGGTCAGTGCGACGTAAACCTTGCCGCTCTTCGGGTTTGCCTCGAAGTCCTCGGGGCGATCCATCTTCGTTGCCCCGACCTTGTCACCGGCCTGGCGGGTGAAGACGGCGACCTCTTCGGCGCTCATACCGTCTACCAGCGATTCGCCCTTGCCGTCTTCGCCGGTGCGCAGGATGGCTACCCACTCGCCGGTTCCGTCGAACGTGCCGTCCGACGGGAGCTTGCCGGTTCCGTCGATCTCGCCGGCGGAGTTTCCGCTGAGCTTTGCAACGTACAGTGTTCCGGCGTCGAGCAGAGTCATGTTGTGGCGCATGGCTGCCTGACTCTTGCCGTCCTGCATCTTTCGGCTCGAAACGAACTTGTACATGTAGTCGAAGCGCTCGTCGTCGCCGCTGTATGCAACGACGGTGCCGTCCGACGTGATGTAAATGGTGGCGGCTTCGTGCTTGAAACGTCCGAGCGCTGTGTGCTTGATCGGAGTCGACGACGGATCCCAGGGATCGATCTCGACGACGTATCCGAATCGGTTGACCTCGTTGGGTTCTGCGACCAGATCGAACCGCTTGTCGAAGCGTTCCCACTTGCGCTCGGAAGCGGCTCCGGCCAGACCGTAGCGCTTCAGCCGGGCTGCCACCGTGGGATCGGTGACACCCTCGGCGTTAGCGAAGTACTGGTTGAAGTTCTCTTCGCCGGAAAGCACTGTGCCCCAGGGTGTGACGCCGCCAGCGCAATTGTTGAGGGTGCCGAGCACTTTGGTTCCCGTGGGATCGGCACTCGTCTTGAGGAAGTCGCTACCTGCAGCGGGGCCGGTCACGACAAACTCCGTGGTTCCGGTGATGCGGCGGTTGTTCGATCCGATCTCCGGTACCAGCTTGCCGTTGTCGGATTCGCCCTTGACCTGGACGACTGACAGTCCGTGGCTGGCCAGGCCGATCTTGAACTGCTCCTCGGTCGGGTTCTCCGCATCGTAGCCGCGGAACATCGCCGGCTCGGTGGAGTATTCGTGATTGACCACGAGGAGGAAGGTGTTGGGCTGCCCGTCGACCGGGAGCAATCCGGCGAAGTCATTGTTGAATCCGAACTGCAGTTCCTGTGCTGCCGCAGTCTGCTTGTCGAAGTCGAATGCCGGGGCTCCGGCGAGAACGGCGTCACCCCAACGGATGACGACGGCCTGATCGTATCCGTCAGGGACCGTGACCTTGTCTTCCTTGTTGGGCGCGACGGCGTCGAAGTTCGTCCCCGCTGGTGTGGTTCCGCCGCTGCTGCCGCTCGCTGATCCGGTTCCCGGTTCGGCACTTGCGGATTCGTCCGAACACGCGACGAGGGCGCTGCCCGCTCCCACCGCGAGCACTGCCATGCCGCTGCCCCGGAGCATGCCGCGACGAGTCAGTGCCGTGCGTGCGATATCGCGGAAGTATTCGCCGCCCGAGGTGTTGGGGACCTCATGAGAGCACGCGTTTCCGCACTTGTACTGGCAGGTGATCGACGCGCGTGCAGACACGCCGTCGTGTTTGACGAACAAGGCCAAAGGCTTGATAGCCACCGTGAACTCCCGAGATTCGATGTACGGACTTCGGGAACCGTAGAAGCTCTAAGCGAGGGTAAAGGAACGTAAAAATGAACGGCAAAACAACGAGGCGACCCTTACCTGCAATTTACGACGCGTCCCCGCGGGGACGTCGCATGACATTTGTCATCGCCGATCCATGACGGTGTCACCGCAGGTGATGACGCGGTGCACTGTTTTCGTCGCGGACTTCCCGCGAGGCTTGGAGGCATGAGAGAACCACATGAGGGAAGCCTCCTGACGGACCTGATGGACATCGGACCCGCACCCACGATGGGCCGCGAACTTGTTGTGATCGTGGTGAACATCGCGATCATCGGAGGGGTATTCGCGATCATCGGCTCCAATCCGGTGTCCTGGATTCTTGTTGCCGCTCTCGCGGTCTACGCGGGCATTCGATTCACGATCGGACTGCGCAGCTGGAACCGAGAGGAGGCGCAGCGATGAAGGGCGATCCCGTGATCGACGTAGTCGGAATGTCGCGGCGCTACGGCTCCGGCAAGGAGGCGTTCGATGCTGTTCGCAATCTGGATCTGAGTGTTCAGGAAGGCGAGCTGTTCGGCCTCCTCGGAACAAACGGTGCCGGCAAGACATCCACTCTCGAAGTGATTCAGGGCCTTTCACGAGCCAGCGCCGGTACGGTGCGCGTTCTGGGAATGGATCCGGTGCGCAACCGCAAGCAGATTCGACCGTCGCTTGGCATCATGCTCCAGAAGGGTGGGCTTCCCCAAGACCTGACTGCTCGTGAGAGTTTGGCGATGTGGGCCGGAACGTGCTCGAATCCGCTTCCCGTCGACGAGGTGCTCGAGCGCGTGGACATGCGTGACCGTGGCGATACCCGCGTGAAGTTCCTCTCGGGCGGTGAAGCGCGCCGACTGGATCTGGCGTGCGCGATCATCGGCCGGCCACTCGTACTGTTCCTCGACGAACCGACTACTGGTTTGGATCCCGAAAGTCGTCGTAACACTTGGCAATTGATCGCTGACTTGAAAGCGTCGGGCGTCACCATCATGTTGACGACGCACTATCTCGACGAAGCTGAATCCTTGTGCGACCAATTGGCGATCATGCACCGTGGATCGGTCGTGCGCAGCGGAACCGTGGCGGACGTCGTCGCAGATCATCCCGCCCAGATCAAACTGCACCGCCCAGGCCTTCCGCTCCCAGCGCTGGCCGGCGCCGAGGTGCGCGTCGAAAACGATCTGGTGCTGATCACCACTCGCACCGTCCAGGAGACGCTGACGGAACTGCTGCTGTGGGCGCAGCACAATGATGTCTTGCTGACCGGCTTGGATGCCCGAGCGGCGTCCCTGGAGACAGTATTCCTCTCCATTGCAGACCAATTCGATCATCACGCAACTCTCGAAGGAGCATCGGCATGAACCGCATCGCAACCCTGTCTCGTTCGGAGTTCACGCTCCTGGGACGAAATCGACTGTTGCTCTTCAATGCAATCGTCCTCCCGCTGATCTTTCCCGTGGGAATGCTGTACCTGTCGCGAGACGGCGGGCTGTCGGACAAGTCGGTGTCGGCAGGCCTCGAGGTATTTGCGCTGTTCCTTCTCGTCTTCGTGGTCTTCTACAACTTGCTGTCGGTGTACGCGACGCGCCGTGACGAGTTGGTTCTCAAGCGACTACGGACCGGGGAATGCAGCGACGCCGAGATCCTGGCGGGCCCGGCAGTGCCGTCGTGGGTTCTCACCGCACTGTTGACGGTGGTCATCGGGATCGCCGTGATGGTTCTCGGCGGCAGTGCTCCGGTCAATCCGGTGCTGGTGCTGGTCGCGGTGATCGGCGGCGCCGCGCTCTTCACAGCGCTGGCGTTGATCACTTCGGCTGTCACTCGGAACGCAGAGGCGGCGCAGATCACCTGCATGCCGATTCTGATTCTGGCGACGGCAGGTATGTCTTCGATCAGGAATGTCGTGCCGGACAACGTTGCTCGCATTCTCGATTTCACTCCGCTGGCCGCAGTAGTCGACCTTCTCAATCTCGGATGGCTGGGGCGGACCACTGGCGAACTGGCTGATCTGGGCGATGCGCCCGGTGCGGCGGCCGGATTTGTCGACACCTTCGGTTCGGCTGGGCAACCGCTGTTGGTCATGCTGGCGTGGATCGTCGGTTCGGTTCTGATCGCGAACGTCCACTTCCGCTGGGAACCGCGTTCGTAGAACTCTGAGAAGGTAGTGGGCATGATCGCGCAGAACTTCGGACGCTGGAATCCGAGACGGACGTGGCGAACCGCGTCGAACGTCGACAAGGTTCGCCTCTACACGCGGCAATCGTTCATCATGGTCGCAGTGGTTTTCGGTGGCTTCGGTGCGGTCACCGAGATCGTTGCGGATCGGTACCTGTCGGGTGTCTTCCTCGGAATCAGTGCCGTTGCGTGCGGCATCGCCGTCTCTCGGATGTCAGATCTGGGCGGAGTCGTGGCCAAGCCCGTCCAGATTCCTCTTGCCGTGATGACGTTGTCCGCGTTCTGCTCGGCGGGAATCGCCTTGGGAAGCAATGGCGAGAACGGCCCGTACTTCTGGCTCGCGGCAATCCTTGTCGTGCCCCTTGCTGGGTTGACGTCGTTGCGCTGGCTGATCGTGGGCTCGGTGGCCGCCGGGGTTGTACTGGGACTGCTTGCGGGTCCGGAAAGCGGCGTGTCCGTCGGAATCGTCGCCGCCTTCATGGGGCTGACCGTTTACATGTCGGTGTGGCTGCTTCGCATGGTCACCGAATTGGACGAGGCTCGCGGAGCTGCCGCTGCCCTGTCCGTCGCCGAGGAGCGATTGCGATTTTCGCGCGATCTCCATGACGTCGTCGGGCGGGCACTGTCTGCAATTGCAGTGAAAAGTGAACTTGCAGCGACTCTTTCACGGCGCGGTGACGATCGTGCGGCCGCGCAGATGGACGAAGTACGCGAACTTGCGCAAGATTCTCTCGACGAAGCGCGCGAGTTGGTTCGGGGATACCGGTCCATCGCCTTGGCGTCGGAGCTGGCCGGTGCGCAGTCTCTGCTCGAGGCCGCCGGAATCTCCACCGCGATACGTGGATCGGCAGATCAACTGCCGGTGGAACTGGCCGAGGCCGCCGCGTGGGTCGTCCGTGAAGGCGTGACCAACATTCTCCGGCACTCCAGTGCCGAGAATTGCAGCATCGAGGTGTCCGCGGACGGCGTCGTGATTGCCAACGACGGCGCACGGATCGCAGAGCCGAACAACGGAACCGGCCTGAACGGATTGCGCGAGCGCGTCGGCGCCGTCGGAGGAACTGTCGAAACCGTGCAGGACGAAGATCGCTTCACCCTCACCGCCCACTTTCCGTCCCGAACGAAGGAGTCTCGGTGACCGAGCCGATCAAGGTACTGCTGGCCGACGACGAGAACCTGATCCGCTCGGCTCTGGCCATGATGTTGTCGCTCGAGGACGACATCGTCGTCGTGGCAGAAGCCGAATCCGGCGAGGATGCCGTGATCGCTGCTGCAAAGCATCAACCTCACGTAGCCGTGCTCGACCTTCAGATGGCGGGTATCGACGGCATCGAGACGGCGCAACAGATTGCGCAGACGGTCTCGGGGTGCGTCTCGATCATCGTGACGAGCCACGGGCGTCCTGGGTACTTGAAGAAGGCACTGTCAGCAGGTGTCCGCGGATTTCTACCGAAGACGACGCCTGCGGCGACGCTCGCCGAGGTGGTCCGCAGCGTCCATGCCGGTGGGAGGTACGTCGACCCGTCGTTGGCTGCCGAGGCGATCGGCGCCGGCGACTCACCGCTTACTCCGCGCGAGGCGGACGTACTCGAATACGCGGCCGACGGGGCATCCATCGAGCAGATCGCTTCCCGGGCACACCTGTCTGCGGGTACCACCCGAAACTATTTGTCGTCAGCTGTCACCAAACTCGGTGCGGCCAATCGGCACGAAGCTGCAGTGATCGCCCGCCGGCAGGGGTGGATTTAGGGCCTCCGGCCCCCGTGCGCCTTTCTGGTTGCGGGCACTACCAAAAAGGCGCACAGGGCCGAAGGCCCCGCAATGTCGAGAATCCCCGACTTGCTTCGTCCCTGTAGTGAAGTGCGACCAGAATGGGTGGCACCGACACAGAGGAGATTCACGATGGCCAAGTACTTGCTGCTCAAGCACTACCGCGGCGCTCCGGCTGCAGTCAACGACGTGCCGATGGACCAGTGGACACCGGAAGAGATCACGGCCCACGTGAAGTACATGCAGGACTTCGCGGATCGGCTCGAGAAGGCGGGCGAGTTCGTCGACGGTCAGGCTCTCGCTCCTGAGGGCACCTTTGTCCGGTACGACGGTGAGGGTCGCCCGCCGGTCACCGACGGCCCGTTCGCGGAAACCAAGGACCTCATTGCCGGCTGGATGGTGATCGACGTCGACAACTACGACCGAGCCGTCGAATTGGCCGGGGAGCTCTCGGCCGCGCCCGGCGCAGGCGGGAAGCCGATTCACGAATGGCTCGAACTGCGCCCGTTCCTGACCGAGCCGCCGACCATCACGGACTGACGACTCTCATGGACGACGCGCTGCTTCGAAGTCTGACTCCGAGCGTGCTCGGCATCCTCGTCCGCCGCGGAGCAGATTTCGCGTCGGCCGAGGATGCCGTGCAGGATGCTCTGCTCGAGGCGGTCAGGACCTGGTCGGACAACCCGCCGCGGGACCCCAAGGGCTGGCTGGTCACAGTGGCCTGGCGGCGGTTCCTCGACGGGATCCGGTCGGATGCGGCTCGTCGCAAGCGGGAGTTTCTGGTTGACGAGCAGCCAGGCGAGCGGCCGGTCAGCGGGTCGGTGCCGGGCGTGGACGACACACTCCAGCTCTACTTTCTGTGCGCTTGGTGGAAAAAAACTTTTGGGGCAACACGCCTTTCGCGGACGACATCAAACGGTCGATTGCCGAGTGCGCGGCCGGCACCCACCGCAGCGTGCAGAAGGCTCTGCCTGTCGGAATTTCCGATCGCCCGATCATCGAGGACGCGATCACCGGTCCAATTCCCCGCGTCGTCATCGACAAGGAACCTCTGGCCGAGATTCCCGTCCACCCGGTCCCCGCACCGGTCACGCCGCAATTCACGGCAACACCGAGCCTGGACGACATCTTCGAGTCCGAGTTCTTCGGGGAAGGAACAAACTGATGGTGGACTTCGCATCGACGGATGACCAATGGTCAACCGAGGACGAAACGAACTACGCGGACATGGACAATTACGATCCGACCGCGACCGGCGACGAGTATGAACCGACCGCCGAATGGGGCCATCCTGATCCGGTCGACGACGAGAATCCGACTGTCGAAGTCAACGACGAACAGGGACACGACGAGGACGATTCGACGGTCACCGGCGAAGAATCAGCAGGTGAGGAAGGCGGTGGCCAAGACGATCCCACTACCTTCTCGGATCCAGCTCCCTATAGCGGGGACACCACCGTAGGAGAAGAGAAAGAGCCTGTCGAACCGCTGTATGCGAATGTTGTCGAGTTCGTCGAAGAGTTCTTTACGCAAGTCATTCGCCGAAAGATGGGCATGGGCGCCGGAGACGGTGGCAACGTTTGGGACCCACGCTGGATGCTGTATCCCGAAGTCGCCGGCCGCCTCAAAGCGCTCTGGCACGCGTACGAAGAAGCCCGCGCGTCCGACAATGCGTCGGCAATGTCGAACTGGTGGATTCACCACCTCGAACCCCATGTCCGCGTGATCTTCGACGGTGACACCGGACCTATGTCGCACGCCAAAGAAGACGGTTCGTGGATGGGGCACCCGGCGCTTCCGTACGAACCCGTACCTCGGGAGCTACTGGCCGCCCTCCTCGGCGAACACCCCGAAGATTGACCACCCACCTTTCGTGAAAGGCACCGCCATGCTCGCCCTGACCGACGCACGTTCAGCACAGCCCCGACATCGCCAGTCCTGCAAGTGCGGAACGACTGTGCGATCGGATGGACGAACTCACTGCGCGCACCCGTCAAGACCTGAACGCCGAAAGCAAGGAGTAACCGCATGAACACTGGAATTGACCTGGTGTGCGCATGCCCGCCCCCCATCACGATGTCCGGTGGCACGCTCGTCTTGTTGGTGACCTTCTCGGTCATGGGGGGGTGTGTTGATCGCGGGGGCAGTGACAGTGCGGCGCTGGTCGATCAGCCGCAAGCCGGCCTCGACGGCGCTCGCTATACGAGATGCAGCGGCTGACACGTCTACTTCTGATAGCGGTGCGCCGTGACCACGGCCGAGGGTTCGTGGCTGGTGGATCCCGCGCAGTACGCCCCCGACGAGAGCGGGGAGCCGACGTTCCCGTACCCGAACAAACTCGTCAGCATCAACGAAAGCAGCGAAGAGGGCGCTGCCGAGCGGGACCGGATACACGCCACCTGCGACCCGATCGTCTACACCCAGTACCGAGAAGAGGCCGTCGAGAACGTCCTCGACTGGTTTCTGCGCACCGGCCCCGCACACGCGCTGGAACTGCATCACCAGCCCGCAGCCGCGCAGGCACTGCGGGATCTACCCGAAATCTGGCATTGGGTGGTTCTCGACAAGCCGACGTTGCTGCGCAAATACGTCGGACCGCTGAAAGCAGCGCTCGAGGTCATGAACGCGACCATGCACGCCCGCCAGGACGCGCACGACCTCGACGCGCACACTGCCGCTCGCGCTGCGGCGAAGCTGTTACCACTACAACCGCGAACAGGTCCGGGGCGGCCGACGCCGTTCGTCCAAGACATCGGCTGGGGCGTGCGCAACATGCTGACGCCGCTCGGATCAAAAGCTGGGGTGTGGGCAATGCAGGTGATCTGGCGCGGAATCGAAGCCGCTCGCCTCGCGGACGATCTGACGCCGGAAGCGTACTCCGATGCGATCGAGGCGGATCTGCGGCGCGCGTTCTTCGACCACGTCGAAGCCGCGATCTGGGTCCCGAAAATCACGAGCGAAGACAACGAACATTCAACAAGTGGAGGCGATCCGGAATGAGTCGCCGCTACGCAGATGAACCTCAGCCGAGGATATGTCCGAGGAGGAGTTCAACGAGGCGGTGACAACGTTCGGCGCCGAATACCGATCGCTGCTGATTCCTCGTCCCGGCAATCTCCTTGACGTGCTGACGATGGCCTACGGCGGCGATGTCGAGAAGATCACCGCATGGCTCGATGATCCGAACACAGAGGTCGACGAGTACCTCATCCACTGGACGCTGACCCCGGTGATCGCTCGGTTGGATGTGTATCGACGATCAGCATCGTTGGTTGGGAAGACGTTTGCGGAGCTGTGCGCTGAAACCCGCGCCCTGGCCGAGTCTGGGGTTATACCGCCGCGTGTCCGGAGTTTCCTCGTTCCGGCAGGAGCTTCTCTGGCTACTCGTCCAACGGGAGATCCCGGGCAATAACCCGGGCAGCGTCGACGATTAAGTCGATGAGACTTCGTGCGCTGGCACTCAGGGATCGGTCTGCGGGCATGGTGATTCCAATTGATCGAGGAACGGTCTCCAACGATGTCGTAAGCATGGTCAGTTGCTCGTCACCCGCGCCGATCAGCATAGGCAGTGGGGCAATCGCATCCGTTCCAATCAGAATCGAACGCAAGGTAAGGATGGTCGAGCACTCGATTATGTTGTGTGGCAGACCAAGCCCCTCACGGGAGAACAATTCGTCGAGCTCATCTCGCAATTGAGTGGGGCGCCCCGGCAGGATCCACGGATAATCCATCAAATCTTCAATGCTTTGCTCATGACGTTGGACAGCTGGATGATCTTGTCGCACCACGATTCGCACAGGCTCGTCGTATAGACGAATGTGGTGAGCGCCATTGCGGAAGCCGCTTGGGTCAAGACGCCCGACTACCAAGTCAATTTCGTCGCGCGCAAGACTCGTCGCGAGTTCCTCGGGAAGCCCTTCGATCACCGACACTGACAGGTTCGGCTGCGTTTTCTTGAGTGCCACCAACGCTTGCGGCAGCAAGGAATACGCTCCGGCAAGATTCGTTCCCACTCGTACTGGCCGAGCCCCGACTCTCTGGAGTTCGTCAATGTGATCAGCCGCGTTGCGCAAGTTGTTCAGGACCGTGCGAGCACTCTCGAGAAATATTTCGCCGAACTGCGTCGGCAGTACACCCCGCGGCTTCCTGTCGAACAGAGAGACTTCCAGTACTGCTTCTGCCTCACGCACCGCACGAGTGATAGCGGGTTGTGTGACGCGCAGAACTTCGGCGGCGCCGACCATGCTGCCTTCGTCTGCAAGTGTTGTCAGCAGCACGAGATGCCGAATTTTCAGTCTGCCGTCGAAAAGTCGCTGCGAATCCATCGCCCGTCACCCGTCCGTAACATCGAAGAAATAAAGTGTGACTGGTATTACAGTTTGAGCATATCGAAGCGAACAATAGCATTGGTTTTGTTCATCGAACTCTCGCATGATCTATCCATGAGCACTCTCCACCCGCACCCAGGCACACTTGCAGCTCTGGCAGATGCGTTGGCGCACAACGATGTCGAGACAGTCGATCTCACCGCCCTTCTTTCGGAATCGACTCCCGTCCTCCCTTTGCCTTCCGGTATGGCACCGATTCCGCATTTCGCGCTCGAAGAGTTGGCTAAGTACGACGATCGAGGCCCTACGTCGTATCAAAACGGGATCCACACAGGCGAACATGTGGGCACACACTTCGATGCTCCGTGCCACTGGATAACAGGAATCGAGCACGGGGATGTCGCGTCAGTGCCGACCAGTCGGCTTGTCGCTCCAGCCGTTGTTATCGACAAAGCCGCCGAAGTGGCTGACGATCCCGATTTCCTTCTAGACGTGGACGACATCCTGCGCTGGCAGAAGAAGTTCGGCCCGTTGCCTCGCGGATGGTTGCTCTACCGAACTGGGTGGGCATCGCGATCTCATGATCAAGCGCTCTTCTTGAATGCAGACGAACACGGCCCTCACACCCCGGGGTTGACATCGGAGTGCGCCAGATGGCTCGCGGAGGAATCCCCGATCATCGGCTTGGGTGTCGAGACTGTAGGAACTGACGCGGGCCAAGCCTTTCGATTCGATCCGCAGTTTCCCGTGCACTCACATCTACTCGGAGCCGGAAAGTACGGAATAACTCAGCTACAAAATCTCGATCAACTCCCGCCAGTGGGAGCAGTGATCATTGTTGCCCCTCTTCGGATCGTCGGTGGATCAGGGAGCCCAGCTCGGATCATCGCTCTCATTGAACGCGAATCATCAAAGGAGACAAAGAACTAATGCTGGTACACAACGCAATCGGGTGCACGCTCGTCGATCTGGGCGTCACGACAGTTTTCGGTGTCGTCGGTAGCGGAAACTTTCACTTCACGAACGCGATGGTCGAACGTGGTGCCCGCTTCATCGCCGCTCGCCACGAAGGCGGAGCGGCCACGATGGCTGACGCGTTCGCACGACTGTCCGGAGAAGTAGCAGTCCTGTCATTGCATCAAGGCTGCGGATTCACGAACGCGTTGACCGGAATTGCGGAAGCCGCCAAAAGCAACACCCCGATGCTCGTCCTCACCGCCGAGGCAACAGAACCGAGTTCGAACTTCTTCATCGATCAGCAAGGAATCGGTGACGGGCTTGGAGCCGTGACGATGCGCGTGCGATCCCCCAAGACAGCCGTAGACGACGTCGCACGCGCATTCGCGATGTGCCGCAATCACCAGAGAACGGTCGTCCTCAACGTCCCGCTCGATGTACAGGACATGGAACTCGACTCGAGCCTGACCCCGCGGACATTCGAACGAATTTCTGCACCCCAACCCTCTCCTGCCGACGTCGCGCGATTCGTGGAACTCCTCCTCGCAGCTGAACGTCCGGTTTTTGTTGCCGGCCGAGGAAGCCGCGCTGAAGGATCGAAGGATGCGATCCTTCAACTCGCCGAGCAGAGCGGCGCACTCGTAGCCACCTCAGCGGTTTCACGCGGAATGTTCAATGACGATCCGTGGAGCATCGATGTCTCGGGAGGATTCAGCTCTCCCTTGACTGCCGAACTCATTGCTCAAGCAGATCTCATCGTCGGCTTCGGATGCGCCCTCAACATGTGGACGATGCGCCATGGAAAGCTGATCGCCGATGACGCAGCAGTAGTCCAAATCGATACCGACCCTGCCGCGATCGGAATGCACCGCGACGTGACTCTGGGCCTGTGGGGCGGGGTTGCCGAGACTGCTCGAGCGACGTCTGCATGGCTGGAAGCACATGGAAGAAGTCACCGCGAAGGGTACCGAACTGCTGATGTGAAGAGCCGAATCGGTATGGGGCTCCGCTGGAATGAGATCGAGTTTACTGACGAGTCCGGTGAAGGGCTGATCGACCCGAGGACCCTCTCGGCCGAACTGAACAAGATTCTGCCGACTGAACGAATCGTCTCGGTCGACTCCGGAAACTTCCTCGGCTACCCCAGTATGTATCTCGATGTTCCGGACGAATACGGATTCTGTTTCACGCAGGCATTCCAGTCCGTGGGACTCGGTCTCGCAACCGGCCTGGGCGCTGCGATCGCACAACCTCATCGCCTCCCCATCGCTGCATGTGGGGACGGTGGGTTCCTCATGGGTATCAGTGAACTGGAAACTGCTGTACGGCTGAAGATTCCCCTGCTCGTGATCGTGTACAACGACTCCATGTACGGCGCCGAAGTCCATCATTTCGGTACCGACGGCCCCCCATTGGACTCGGTAACCTTCCCCGATACCGATATCGCTGCCATTGCCCGCGGATACGGCTGCGAGGCAGCGACCGTCCGCGACGTTTCGGACCTGAGCGAGCTGGAGTCCTGGTTGAGCTCAAACCCGCAGCGTCCCTTCGTTATTGATGCGAAGATCGTCTCCCGCGAAGGCTCGTGGTGGCTACAAGAGGCGTTCGGCCACTGATGAGGGAGGCCGAACGCAGATGTACTCGTCAGACAACTCAGGAGGAAAGAGTGCAACTACTTTCTCAGTCGACGTGCCGCGCAGCCCTGGCGGTGCGATATGACTAGCACCGCAGAAAGACTCCCGACCCAGCGGGAACCAGGACGGGCGAAGGCACGCGTACCCGCCAACCAAACCATGAATCTGCAGCCCCTGTACTGGGGAACATTCGGCGTCATCGGCTTCCTGGCGACGTGGGAGATCATTTCACGGTTTCATCTGTTGCCACGCGATGCGCTTCCCCCCGCCAGCACCACACTGATTCGCGCTACCCGGCTTCTGACTGATCAAACGTTCCTGGCTCAAATCGGAAACACCCTCTGGGCAGCATTCGTCGGCTATGCGATCGCTCTCGTGATTGCCGTTCCTGCCGGCTTGTTGTTAGGGCTGTCGAATCGTCTCTATGCGTTGACGTCGACGATCGTGGAATTGATACGTCCATTGCCGCCGATCGGATTGGTTCCGCTGCTTGTTCTGGTGGCCGGTCAAGGGCTGGAAATGAAGGCCACGGTCGTTGCCTTGGGATGCGTTTTCCCATTGCTGGTAAACACCATTCACGGTGTCCATTCGACCAACGGAGTCGCACGGGCCACGGCGCGATCATTCGGTTGGTCTCCTGTCGTGGTCGCATGGCGAGTGGTCTGGCCCTCGGCGATTCCATCGGTACTGACTGGAGTACGGGTGACAGTGTCAATCGCTCTGATTCTCTGCATCGGCGCTGAATTCATCGGCGGAAGCACCAAGGGCCTTGGCTCGTGGCTTCTTCAACAGAGCATGCTTCCGCAGGGTATCGAGTCGGTCTGTGCGGGTGTCATCGTCGCCGGCCTCCTCGGGTTGTTGGTCAACGCCGTCGTCAGCGTCCTGGAAACAAATTTCGCATCGTGGGCGCGAAGGGATGAGTCATGAGTATGACATTGAGTTCAACCCAAATCTCTCGTTGGTCGAACGCCGCTCTCGGCTGGGTTGCTGCAGCGCTTCTGATTCTCGTGTGGCAGATCTGGACCGCAAGTGCGCAATCAGCGTATTTCCCGACGCCACTGGATATTTTCGGCGACGTCTATGATCGTTGGTTCTCGGCAGGGTTGAGCCACGGATTCCTCACCAATGCCTTTTACACTGACATCCTTCCCAGCATCGGCAGATTGTTGCTCGGACTGCTGATCGCCTGGATTGCAGGAATCACACTGGGAGTCCTCCTCGGCCGAATACCGGTGGTGGCGATGATCATCGAACCGATCTTGCATTTCATGCGAGGACTTCCGGGGCCAGTTCTTCTTCCATTGGCTCTCGTCTTGGTCGGGACAGGTTCGGCGATGCGCGTCGGCTTGATCGCATTCGGCGCAGTATGGCCAGTTCTCTTCAACACGTACAGTGCCGTTCGGCAAGTTCCGCAAGGATTCGAAGATGCCGGACGGGTTTCACGAATTTCCCGTTCCAGTATGCTTTTTCGAGTAATTCTGCCGACTGCAAGCAGCGGAATCTTTGCCGGAATCAAAGTATCCACTTCCCTGGGCATCATCTTGCTGATCGCATCGGAACTTTACGCGGCGTCGAACGGCATCGGATTCGGATTATCCCAGGCGCAGCGTTCCTTCGAATTTCTGACTATGTGGTCATTCATCGTCGCGCTCTCTCTTCTCGGTTATCTGTCCAACCTGTTGCTGGTTCGAATCGAGCACACCCTCCTGGGTTGGCACCGACTCCGCATGGCAATAGACAACTGATCGGAATACCATGACCCACGCACTGC
Organism: Rhodococcus sp. ARP2; assembly: GCF_001029585.1. NCBI lineage: Bacteria > Bacillati > Actinomycetota > Actinomycetes > Mycobacteriales > Nocardiaceae > Rhodococcus > Rhodococcus sp. ARP2. The sequence continues at coordinate 16,099 of NZ_LEKE01000095.1, forward strand.
TCGAGGTCGACAACCTCAGCCACACCTACTACACAGACCGCGGTGAACAACGCGTACTCGATGGGCTGTCATTTTCAGTCAACGACGGCGAGTTCGTCTCGATCGTCGGGCCTTCTGGTTGCGGCAAGACAACGCTCCTTCGCACACTTTCAGGATTGCTCAAGCCCACCGGCGGCTCCATCTCTCTCGGTGGCACTGAAATTGACGGTGTGCCTGCAGGATTGGCGATGGTCTTTCAGGACTACCGGGCATCGCTGTTCCCGTGGCGCCGGGTCGGGGCCAACGTCGAATTTCCGTTGTTGGGTGTCGTCGGTAAAGCCGAGCGACGACTGCGCACAGAAGAATCCCTTGCAGCCGTCGGTCTCGAGGGGATGTCCGAGCGCTATCCGTGGCAGCTCTCCGGCGGAATGCAGCAGCGCGTGGCGATCGCCAGGGCTCTGGCCATGCGCCCGAAGCTAATGCTGATGGACGAGCCGTTCGCCTCCGTCGATGCCCAGACACGTTCCGACCTCGAAGATCTACTGTTGCGCGTCCGCGATCAATATGACATGACGATCCTGTTTGTCACCCACGATGTCGACGAAAGTGTTTATCTGAGCACCCGAGTCGTCTCGTTGAGCAAGGCTCCCACCGTCAAGACGGCAGACATTCGGATTCCTTTGGACTTCCCTCGTGATCAGATTTCGACCCGCGAGGAAGAGTCGTTCGTAACCACGCGCGGCGAGGTTGCCCGCCTTATTCGCCAGGCCTGTCCCGGCGGACTCACCGTCGAGGCCTAGTTGCGAGTTCTCCTGCGCACCAATCGATTCACATCCCTGCCCCAACCGGTTTCTCATGTTCCATTTTCGTACGAGGAGATCACATGAATACGCGATTCACACGATTCTGCGCCATCGGCGCAGGTCTCGCATTGGCTTTCACCGTGGCCGCGTGCGGAGGCAGTGACAGCGATGCAGCCGCGCCCTCTGCCGACGGTGTCACGCGAATGACTCTGTCCATTCCTCCAGTCGGCGATTCATTGCCTGTGTACGTTGCCCTCGAGAATGGGTTCTTCGCAGACAACGGTCTCGAGATCGAGCTTGCTCCGGCCGCCAACGGTGCAACGACGATCAATGCATTGATCTCCGGCAGTACCGATCTCGCCTTGGTCTCATATCCGTCGCTGATCAAGGCAGTGGATTCGAAACTCCCAGTTGCTATCGCCGCCATGGGTATCGACGGAACTGATGAGTACAAGGCAGGTATTTACGTCCCGGAAGGGTCCGCCGTCAAAACGCCTGCCGACCTGATCGGTAAGAAAGTTGCCACTCCGTCGCTCGGGTCGGTGGGTGACATCTACTTCCGCGGAGTGCTGAAAGACGAGAACTTGGATTACACGAAGGTCAACTTCGTCGAACTTCCACAGGCCAACATGGCAACGGCGCTGAAAGCCGGCGATGTCGATGCCGCATTCATCACCGAGCCCACACTCAGTGCAGCGGTCAAGACACTCGACCTCCGCGCCATCGGCTACCAGAATGGCCCGCAGGGAGTTTTTGCCACATCCACGAAAACGATCGACAGTAATCCTGACGCCATTCGCGGTTTCCGTACGGCGCTGGCCCAGGCAGTAGAGGTTATCGAAGTTGATCCTCACGGTGTCGCCTCACAGATCATGCCGAAATACACCGACATGGACGCGGAAACAGCCCGCAACATGAATTTGCCTCAGTTCGTCACGGAATGGAACGCGGACGGTGTTCAGTCGGTCATCGATCTGATGGTCGAAGTCGGAATCATCAAGCAGTCGTTCAGCGCCGACAACCTCTTCCAGCCGCTGTGAACCTGGTTCCCTCCGAACTGAGAATCTGAGTGAAGGAAGTACATTGAGCAGTTCAGCATCCATAGTTGGGACCGGAGAGTCTCCGTATACTCGGTATCCGGTGCCCGGAACAAGTACCTCATCCATCATCGCCGATGCCGTCGCTCGAGCGCTGGCAAACGCAAACTTGAGTATCCATGACGTCGATGGGTTCGGAGTTTCCAGTTTCACACTCGGACCCGATCATGCGATCGATCTCGCATGGCGTCTCGGGATGCGACTGACCTGGCTCATGCAAGACACCAACGGGGGTGCCAGCGCCGGAGGAATGCTGCAGCATGCCGTTCGCGCCATCGAAGCAGGTGACGCATCGGTGATCGTGCTCGCAGCCGGGGATGTGATGGACAGGGACGCGTTTACCCACCTTGTAGCTCACTACAACAGTGCCACCGAAGATCATCTGGCGCCGCTCCCGATGTCCGGGCCCAATGCGTTGTTCGCGATGCAGACAACACGCCAGATGCAAGCGCTGGGCCTCGAACGATCGGACTACGGCCAGGTTGTAACCTCTCAACGGCGTTGGGCGAGTAAGAATCCGGGAGCTGTCTACCGAAATATCCTCACTCTCGACGACTATCTTGCTGCGCCGATGGTGGCGTCCCCACTCGGACGTTACGACTGCGTTCCACCGGTGACAGGGGCAGACGCCGTCATCGTCACTGCCGACGAGCGCGGAACAAGCGGCCCACGGGCTCGCATTCTCGCTGTCACAGCTTCGTACAACAGTGACGACCAGCGCGGCGACGGATTGGTGACCGGACTTGCCGACGTATCGCCTCGCGCCTGGGAACTTGCCTCTGTAGAACCGGAAGACGTGGACGTCGTCAGCGTGTACGACGACTATCCGTCGATGGTCGTTGCGCAACTCGCAGACATGGGTTTCGTGAATCCTGGTCGAGATATGTCCTCATTTATCGCAGAGAAGATAGCTACGCACGCCTTGCCCGTCAACACATCCGGCGGTCAACTGTCAGCCGGCCAGGCGGGGTCTGCCGGCGGAATGCACGGACTCGTCGAGGTTGCGCGTCAACTCCACGGCCAAGCGGTCGGCCGACAGGTCGACGCGAGGATCGGAGTTGTCAGCGGATACGGCATGGTGCTCTATCGCCATGGCTCGTGTGCCAACGTCGCAGTCCTGGAGGCCGTATGAGTATCACAGTTCAACGCTGCTTTCACTGCAGCGAGTACCTATTCCCCTATCGGCTGTTGTGCCCGAACTGTGGATCATCGGAGTTTGCCGACACCGAGCTCAATTCCGGGACAGTCGAAGTGGTTACCCACACCGCCGACGGCATCACCATTGCCACCGTCGCATGCGAGAAGGATCTCCGAATCATCGCCCGCCTTCATCCCACAGATGTCGCAGTCGGGGACGTGGTCGCTCTCACCGACGACAGCACTGACAACACCGGCCCGATCGCTTTCGTTCCCGCTCCCGATCGCGGCTCACCAGGAAAGGATGACCAGTGAACAGCGCTCGACGTTTTCCCGATGATGTCTCTCCGACCGAAATGACCCTGCCTGGGATGCTTCGGTTGCGTGCGCAAATGACACCGGACGCACCGTTACTCTCGTTCGGCGAAACACATCGCACCGCCGAAGAGATGCAGAACGCTGTGTCGAGCGTCGGACATATGCTCTCCGTCAACGGCATACAACGGGGTGATCGGGTTGCCGTGATGTCGAACAATCGGACGGAGCTGCTGGACTTCATCCTTGGTTGCGGATGGATAGGCGCGATAGCGGTGCCGATCAATACTGCGGCCCGTGGCGCGCAACTTCATCAGATTCTCGGTAACTCTCAATCGAGCCTACTGATCATCGAATCCACTCTCCTTGAACATGTTCAGGCAATTCCGCCTTTGGATGACCTCACGGATGTCTGGCTCATCGATGCGGACAGCGAGCGAACAGACCTTCCGTGGCGGACGATACCTATGCCCGATCCCGTACTGACAGAACGCGCGACGCCGGTAGAAATAGCTCCCGGCGAGCCTGCGGTCATTCTGTATACGTCGGGCACCACCGGGGTATCCAAGGGCGTGGTGTGTCCCCACGGACAGTTCTACTGGTGGGGCCGAAATGTGACCGAACAGCTGGAAATCACCGCTGACGACGTCCTTTATACGTGCCTCCCACTTTTTCACACCAACGCACTCAACGCGTTCAGTCAGGCACTAGTTGCCGGAGCGTCTTACGTCGTGGGGCCGCGATTCTCGGCATCACGGTTCTGGGACGACGTCGCGCGCAGCGGAGCTACCTTCACCTATCTGTTGGGTGCGATGGTCAGCATCCTCGACAGCAAACCCGCAGGTCCGTCCGATCGCGCCCACAGCGTACGTGCAGCACTCTCGCCCGCGACTCCCGCACGATTGGTCGATCCGTTCCGTGAACGTTTCGGTGTCACGCTCATCGACGGTTACGGGTCCACGGAAACCAACTCGATCATGGCTGCAACCCGACAGGAACAACGTCCCGGGTATATGGGCCGGATCCAGCCCGGGTTTATTGCCAGAGTCGTCGACGAACACGGAATTGACGTCGAGCCAGGCGAACCCGGCGAGTTGTTGCTGCGCAGTGAACAACCCTTCGCATTCGCCTCGGGTTATTTCAGAATGCCGGAAGCCACTGTGCAAGCGTGGAACGACCTGTGGTTCCACACAGGAGATCGAGTGGCAATCGACTACGACGGCTGGGTGCGTTTCGTAGACCGGATCAAGGATGTGATTCGTCGCCGCGGAGAGAACATTTCCTCCGTCGAGGTGGAGCAGACCCTACGATTGCATCCAGATATCGGCGATGCAGCAGTATTCGCCGTCGAATCGGAGCTGGGCGAAGACGAAGTAATGGCAGCTGTAGTCGTCAAACCCGGTACCGCGCTGGATTTCGATGAAGTCGCTGCGTTCTGCAAACCGCGGTTAGCCTACTTTGCAATTCCCAGATTCATTTCTGTCCACCACTCCCTCCCGATGACTGCCAACGGCAAGGTCAGCAAGACCTCTCTGCGTGAGCTCGGTGCCACGGCGGCCGACTGGGACCGCGAAGCCGCCTCTCGTACCGCACACGCAACCTGATCTCTCGTTGAACTCATATCCAGGTTCGGGAACACAGAATTTCAAACTCGACATCTGCAGGGGATAACCACGTGCGCGAGTACAAGAACTACATCAACGGTAAGTTCGTGGATGGCAAGGGCGCATTCGCTGCCATTGATCCAGCCACCGGGCGTCCTGTCGCCTGGGTTCACGAGGCGGATGCGATGGTCGTTGACCTGGCTGTCGACTCTGCGCGCAAGTCCCTCAACGCGAGTTGGCACACGATGCCTATCGACGATCGATGCGCCGTGATGCGAAGCGTCGCCGACGAGATCGAATGCCGTTCGGACGACCTCGTCGACGCCGAAGTCGCAGACACCGGCCAGCCCGAGACGCGAATCAGGGATTTCGACATCGTCACGGCCGCAAACCATTTCCGGGACTGCGCGGATGCACTTTTATCCGAGCGTGCTACATCGTCGATCTCTGGCGGCGTGGATCGAACTGATGCTCCGAACTATTCTGTCCGCAGACCGCTCGGCGTAATCGGCATGGACATCCCCTGGAGCTTGCCTTTGCTGTCGCTGGTTTGGAGGCTTGCACCGGCACTCGCGGCAGGAAATACGGTGGTTGCAAAGCCCTCCGAGGAAACGCCGGGAACAGCCACGGTCATGGCCGAGATAGTCGAATCTGCCGGCGTTCCGCCGGGTGTCTTCAATGTCGTCCATGGCTTCGGGCTGGGTTCGGCGGCCGAACTTCTCAGTGCCCATCCGAAACTTGACGGAACACTGTTCTCCGCTGGTACCAGAAAAAAGACGAATAATCGCTCAGACCGATTTTCTTCTGGGGCGGGAGGCGACAACCCTGCCATCGTGTTTTCCGACGTCGATCTCGAAAGCACAGCCGAGAGAATCGCTCGATCCGTCTTCTTCAACACCGGTCAACTCGATCTCTGCATCGGAACAGTTTTCGTCGAACGGCCAATTTACGATGAGATGTGCGAATTGCTCGTTGCTCGGGCACACCAACTCACGCCGGGGTCACCTACATCGACCAACTCCGACTTCGGTCCAGCTATTTCCCGTGCGCACCAAGACAGGGTTCTGCAAAATTATGTGCGGGCAGAACGCAGCGGCGCCATCCGACTGACAAGCGGGAAAGGCACCGCAGTCCCGCGAGAATTTTCCGACGGGTTTTGGCTCGAACCGACCCTGTGGGCATTACCGAAAGAATCAGTCCAGACTATGCGGGAACCGATCCTTGGGCCCTCTGCGACGATCCTTCCTTTCGACAGCGATGACGAAGTGATCGAACGCGCCAACCGTACAGGCGGCGGCCTTGCAGCAACCGTGTGGACCGCAGATTTGACACGCGGGCATCGCATCGCAGAGCAGATGGATACAGAGATCGCGTGGCTCAATTCTTGGTTCGATCATCCTCGATCCAGTAGTCAACAAATCAGGATGCAGGGTCCCCGCCAAGTGACCTGGCGGCAGGCACTCGATATCTACACTGAGACGACGAACATTGTTGCTGCAAAACATAATTGACACAGCGAGCAATCCAAGGAAACCAAAAAGACGTTCGATATAGCCGCCCTCGCCGTCGACATGAAAGTGAACAATCGATGCAATCAAACGAAAATCCACCTGCTGCGCGGATCCTTTATCAAAGCTTCACCGATCCCGCACTGCACCAGCCATACCTGCGCCGTCTCGCGAGTTATCTGGATGATATTTCCTCACCTGGAATAACTTTCGAGGTACGCGGAATCAGTCCGGCCGATACCCAACTCGGCCGGCTGAGCGAGTTACGTTGCGGTGTGCAGTCTGTCGCAGGAATCATCGAGGCTGAGCGTGAAGGATTCGATGCCGTCCTGGTCGGCCATTTCCAAGATGCATGCCTATTCGAAGCCCGAACAGCCGTTGATATCCCGGTCGTCGGGCACGGCGAGGCAAGCATGCACCAGGCTTGCATGCTTGGCGGGCGAGTCGGAATAGTCTCCATCGACCCGGTCTATCTGCCGTGGCACGATGAACAGATCCGTCGATATGGTCTCGAAAGTCGTGTCGTCGATGTTCGTTACATGCGGATAACGCCGGACCAGGCCGTAGCCGCTTATGACGACCCGGCCGCCTATCGTGAAATTCGAGCAATGTTCGTAGACGCCGCTGAATCCATGATCCGCGACAGTCGCGTTGACGTTGTCATGTCGGCTGGTGGACTGTTCGCACTACTCAGCGTTGACGATGTCGATCTGCACGTAGAGGGCGCACTGATCGCCAATCCAACCTTTCTCGCTGTAAAACAAGTTGAAGCTGCACTCAGCATCGCCAAAGTCACCGGCACGCCTGTTTCGCGAGGCGGAACCTACGCGCGCGCATCGCAACAAGCTGTAAACGAACTCCTCGCACTAGTCGGAAAAGAGAGCTGATATGACCGAACTCAAGTACACCGCAGAGGCCACCGCCGATGGAAACGGCCGCAACGGCCATGTCAGTTCGGATGACGGACTGATCGACCTGAATCTAGGAATCCCGGTAGGCATCGGTGGGGCTGGCGGCGGTAGCAACCCTGAACAACTGTTCGCAGCCGGATATGCCGGCTGCTTCCTTTCGGCACTGTCATCAGTAGCACGCGTGCACAAGGTTCGACTGGTCGATCCCACCGTCACCAGTCGCGTGACCATCGCAGATTCGGGTGAGGGCTTCGGGTTGTCGGTGGAGTTGCTCGTCAACCTCCCCGGCGTTGACGAGGACCAAGCACGAGAAATCGCCGAAGGGGCTCACCAGAAGTGCCCCTATTCCAAAGCTGTTCGCGGAAATATCAACGTGGCGATCACAGTGCAGTAATTTGCGTTCAGATTCACACTGATTCAGCGTGTACGGAATCCAGATCGATCTCATCCGAAATCTCCGGAAATCGATCTGGATCCGGCGCACTGGATTTTGCGAAAGAACTGTCGGCGAGCGATTGCCGTTCAATCCACGTGGAAGGCATCATGCGCGCAGCGCGGCTACACCGGTTCGGAGAAAGTCCTGTAATCGAAGAGATTGCACTACCGTCTCGCGGCACAGGAGAATCACTCGTGCGGATCGAGGCGGCTGCCGTCAGCCACCTCGACGTGACAATCGCCAGTGGGACATTCGCTGTAATACCCACACTGCCGCACATCGGGGGCACAGATGGCGTGGGCGAGGTGCTCGAGTCGGACGAATTCGCAATGGGAACAAAAGTTCTCATACGGGGAGGCGGAATCGGATTGAAACGAGACGGTTGCTGGGCGGAGTATGCCGTCGTGGGCGACTCAGCTCTGACAGCGGTCGACGACCGGCTAGAACCCTCTGTAGCTGCAACTTTCTTGGTACCATGCACGACGGGATATGTTGCTGTCAAAGACATCACAGCGATCGCGCCCGGAGAACGGGTTCTCGTTTCGGGTGCAGCAGGGGCGGTCGGATCGATCGCATCCCAATTCGCGATGAGAGCCGGTGCAGCCAACGTCACTGGGATTGTCTCGACGGGCTCGAAGGCCCAGCGATTGCCAGCTGGAGTCCAGCCGATCGTGGGATCGGCCGAGGCAGTTACATCGCAATTGAACTCACTACGTAAATTCGATGTGCTGATCGACACTGTCGGGGGACCCAATCTCCCCAGTCTCCTCGAACGAGTTACGCCGGGCGGACGAGCTGCACTGGTGGGGTACACCCACGGCTCAAACGTCACCCTGCATCTACCGAATTTCTTGATGTCAGACGTAAAGATCCTTCCGGTCAACATGATCCGGCGTGCCAAGGAACAAGCAGCACTCGCTCCATTGATGAGCGAAATGATCATAGCGGGAGAACTTGTCAGTCCCGTTCAAGAGTTTCCGCTGACCGAAATCTCGGAAGCACTCGAAGCGTTGGGTAGCGGACAGCTCACCGGTCGTGCCGTACTAGTTCCAAATGCGCTCCCCACTCATCGATGAAACGGTCACATACTGATCACCCTTCATCGTCAAAGCGCTATCGAAACGCAGGTCTGACTGTTGCGGAGAAGGAAACGGATTGAAATGGACATGCCCAAGCTTCTCGATGGCCGGCTGAAGATCCGTCATCTATTGTTAGTCGATGCCCTCACCCGGCGGGGAACCGTTATCGGAGCAGCCGCCGAACTACACATCAGTCAGCCTGTCGCCACACGCAGCTTGCACGATATCGAGAGAATTCTCGGGGTCACGCTATTCGAACGAGGCCCACGCGGAGTCACCCCCACTGTCTTCGGGACGGCCTTCGCAACGCACTCACGGGGGATAATCGCCCAATTGGCCGAGACTGGTCGGCACCTAGTCGAATTGGCAGATGCCGATCGTGGAACTGTTGTAGTGGGCAGTCATCTGGCCGGTTCGAGCATGCTACTACCCGGTGCGATCGCGCACCTGAAAGCACACCACCCACTTCTGATGGTCGTCGTGCGTGAGGGAACCCCCGAACAACTCCTCACGGATCTCGAAGCAGGAGCGATTGACATTATCGTCGGCCGATTGACCGCGCCGACCGACCATACGTTCATGCGCGAAACGCTCTATACCGAATCCGTCCAACTTATTGCCCGCGCCAATCATCCGCTTGCCGCGGGCGAAAATGTACATCTCAGCGATACTGTCGACTACCCGTGGATACTGCCGAGTATCGAGACCGCCCTACGTACAGAACTCGAGGAATTCTTCGCAGACAACAAGCTGGCCCTACCCGAGAATCGGGTAGAGACCACCTCGTACCTCACCATTCGCCAATTGGTAATCGAGACCGACATGATCGCTGTGCTGCCGGACCTTCTCGCACGCGATGATGCACGATTGACGTCCCTCCCGATTTCACTCGGAAGGATCGGCCACAACGTTGGAACGACTCGAACCTCATCGCGAATCGCGACTCCGACGGCCCAAGCCTTCATCGCTTCTCTGACCGCGGTCGCGCATGAGATGACACTGCGACGCTGCAATGATCGTGGGAGCGCAAATCCGGTCGATCATCACAGCGTGCCAGCAACGTACCGCTAGTTCACCAATCCGAGGAAGCGTTCGGCGTTTCCCCGTGAGATCAGTTGGCGCGCAGTTTCGTCCAAGAACTCGCTCTTGCGAACCACCTCACCCACCGGCCGCTCGCCGAGGGGATACGGGTAGTCACTTCCCACCATCACCCGGTCAACGCCCACTGTGTCGACCAGTAGTCGCAATGCGCGTTCGTCGAAGACGACGGAATCCACGTAGAACCTACCGAGATAGTGTGACGGCGGGAATTCCGATGTACCGATAATGTCGTTGCGACCGTGCCAGGCGTTTTCCATCCGGCCGAGCCAGAACGCGAAGGATCCGCCGCCGTGGGCAAATCCGATCTTGAGTCGGTCGTCGATCTTGTCGAACACGCCGCCGAGGATCAGCGCGAGTATCGACAGATGTGTTTCTGCGGGCATTGCGGTGAGCCACTGCGCCATCCACCGATCCAGGCGCGGTGAGGACGCCATGTCCCACGGGTGCACGAAGACCGGAACATCCAGTGACGCGCAGTGCTGCAGGAATGTCACGACTCCTTCGCTGTCGAGATCGAGGTCGCCGACGTGATTGCCGATCTCGACGCCTTGGTGCCCGTTGGCGATGCATCGTTCGAGTTCGCGGCACGCTGCATCGGTGTCCTGCAACGGAACCTGACAGAACGGGATAAGTCGATCTTTTGCCGGTTCGACGATCTCGAGCGCCAGGTCGTTGAAGATCCGAGAGATACGACTGGCCTGCTCGCCTGTTCGGCCGTAGTTGAAGAATGCCGGTGTCGGCGAGACGACCTGGGTATGGATACCGTCGGCATCCATGTCACGCAGGCGCACCTCGGCGTCCCAGGCGTCGGACTGGATCCGTCGGAACTCCTTGGTGCCCATCATGATCATGGCTTCGGTTTCCGACTCCACTTTCAGCCACGGCGCGTCCGGGCCGGCATCAGCCGTGAGATCGGGCCACCCGTTGGGCACGTAGTGGGTGTGGATGTCGATCATGTTGCTCATCGCTCAGCCCTTGCCGGGATGGAGCGTGCCGCACTTGTCACACGTGCGGGCGTCTTCACTCTCGTAGAACGTGACAAAGACGGGCGGAAGGTCGGCCACGATGTCGCGCACCTGAAGTTCGACTTCGTAGATCTTGTGATTGCACTCCAGGCAGTACCACTGGAAGTGCTCCAATGTTCCTTCCTGTCTCACTCTTTCGATCACCAGGCCGATCGATCCCGAGGTGGGGCGCTGCGGTGAATGCGGCAGGTTTCCCGGCAGCAACCAGCTCTCGCCCTCGCGGATGTCGACCCGCACCGGTCCGTCTTCGGTCATGACGTTGACGTGGATGTCGCCCTCGACCTGGTAGAACCACTCCTCGTACGGGTCGAGGTGGTAGTCGGTCCGCTGGTTGGGCCCACCGACAACCTGCACGATGAAGTCGTCTCCGAGTGCCATCGTCTGGTTGTTGACCGGTGGCTGCAGCAGGTGGCGGTTGTCGTCGATCCATTTCTTGAAGTCGATGACGGGAGGAATAGTGGTCATGATGGGTTCTCCGTGTTCTCGATTGACAGCCGCCGGGCGGCGGGGTTCTCGATTGACAGCCGTCGGGAGGCAGGCACGTATGCCACACCGGATATCTCGATGAGCAAGTGCGGGTGGGGCAATTGGTGAACTGCCACTGTGGTTCTCGTCGGACCGTTTTCATCGAATAGTTCGGCGTAGACCTCGTTGTATCCGCCGAAGTCGTTCATCGACACCAGGTATGACGTGACCTGAACCAGATCACGCAGTTCACCACCCACCTCGGCGAGGATCGCCGCGATGTTCTCGATGACTGCGCGTGTCTGCGCGCGAATGTCGAGCGCCGTGGTGCCCATCTCGTCGACCTCGACGCCGACAAACGTATTGTCGGGCCGGCGGGAACTGGTGCCGGAGACGTAGACGAAGTCACCTACCACCTTGACGTGCGGGAACTTTCCGCGAGGCTTTGCCAGCTTCTCGATGACCTGCGCCCCACTCATCGCCGTACACCATTCACCGAGACGGTACCCAGTCCGTCGATGCTGCACTGTGCGACTCCCTCGTCGAGTCGCACGGCAGCAGTCGCTGCGCCGGCCAGAATCACGTAGCCGGCCCGGAGCGGAATGTGCCGACGGCGGGCGATATCCACCAGGGCATGCAACGCGTGCACGGGATCTCCGAGGATTGCTGCCGTGGAACCGGTTACCGTTTCGCTTCCTACCTCCATGCGCACCACCAAGTTCGCGGCACTGCGCATCGACTGCCACGGGCCGATGACATATCCGGCGGCACTGGTGTTGTCGGCGACAACGTCGGTGTAGGTGAAGCGGAAGTCGCGGTAGCGCGAATCGATGATCTCCATCGCCGGAGCAACAGCGTCGACGCAGGATTCGATGTCCACGCTCGGGTCGTCGAGATCGACGTCCTTCGACAGTCGGTACGCGACTTCGGGTTCGATCTTGGGGTGGATGAACGTCGATAGTTCCAGGTCACCGCCGTCCTCCGCCGCCATCGCGTCGGTCAACTGCCCGACGATCACTTCGGAGACACCCATCTGCGCCATCTTGGCAGCGCTGGTGAAGCCGAGCTTGATGCCCACCACCGATTCGCCACGGGCAGTGCGTCGTTCGAGGAGTTCGTTCTGAATCCGGTAGGCGTCGTCGATGTCGATAGTGTGATCGTCGGCGAGGCTCGGAGTGTCGGTGCGGCTCTGCGCAGCGTCGTCGAGGCGACGCGCGAGCGCGGATGCGGTGTCTTCTGGGGCTGTCATGACGCCTCGCTCATTTCTCTGGAACTTCCTGCGGTTTCGATGTTCACAGTTGCACACACACATTTGTCGGTTCGGTGTAGAAGTGCAGCGAGGACTCGCCACCCTCACGTCCGATGCCGGACAGGCCCATGCCGCCGAAGGGGGATCGCAGTTCACGGGTGAACCACGTGTTGACCCAGGAGATTCCGACGTTCATCTTCTGGGCGACGCGGTGTCCGCGGCGCAGGTCGTTGGTCCACACGGAGGCCGCCAAGCCGTACTCGGTGTCGTTTGCCAAGGCGATCGCTTCTGCCTCGGTATCGAACGGGATGAGTGCTGCGACGGGTCCGAAGATCTCCTCGCGCACGACGCGATTCTTGTTGGTCAAGCCAGTCCACAGCGTCGGTTCGATCCACGATCCACCGGACAGTTCCTGTCCGAGATCCGGAATTCCGCCACCGGTAAGCACTTTCGCGCCCTCCTGCTCGGCGATCTCGAAGTAGTCGAGAACCTTCTTCCGGTGTGCCTGCGAGATGAGCGGGCCTGTCGTCGTCGCAGTGAGCGTCGGGTCACCCAGACGCAATCCTGCTGCCCGCTCGACAAGTCCACCGGCGATGTCGTCGAAAATGCTGCGGTGCACGTACACCCGTTCGGTGCACAGGCAGACCTGGCCTGTGTTGGTGAACACCGATTTGGTCAGACCTGTCAGCGCTTCGTCGATGTCGACGTCGTCGAACACGATCGCGGCGTTCTTTCCGCCGAGCTCGAACGAGACCGGACGCACCCGTGGTGCAACGGTTTTCATGACGTGCGAGCCGGTTGCCGAAGATCCGGTGAAGGTGACACCGTCAATACCGGGGTGGGTGGTGAGGAACTCGCCCGCAGAATTCGCACCGAATCCGTGTACGACGTTGTAGACGCCGGCAGGCAGGCCGACTTCTTCGAGTACCTCGGCCAGCAACGACGCCGTCGCCGGGGTCTCTTCGGAAGGCTTGACCACCACGGAGTTTCCGCACGCCAGCGCGGGCGCCACCTTCCAGGTCAGGAGAAGCAGTGGCAGGTTCCACGGCACGATGACGGCGACCACACCGAGCGGCTTGCGGATCGCGTAGTTCAGCGCCTGCTTTCCGCCGGCCAGATCCGTGACAAACGATTCCTGCCCCGCTGCGGCGACGATGTCGGCAAACGTACGGAAGTTCGTGAGGGCGCGCGCGACGTCGAGTTCGCGTGCCTGCGTGATCGGCTTGCCGGTGTCCGCCATTTCCGCGGCGACAAATTCCTCGAATCGCTCCTCGATCCGGTCGGCGGCGCGTCGCAGCAGAGCCGTCCGCTCTCGGACCGGCGTATCGGCCCAACCGTTGTCCAGAGCGCGTCTGGCCGAGGTCACGGCCCGATCGACCAGGGCCTTGTCGGCCTCATGGACCTTGGCAAGAACACGGCCGGTTGCGGGGTCCACCTGGTCGAAGCTCGACGACGCGTCGGGTTCGACGTAGGAGCCATCCACGTAGTTGCGGATCCATCCGTCGCATTGTGAGGTCATGGACTAACTATTGGCCCGCAACATGTTTCAAACAAATGCAAAAACTGCGATCTCGTATGCACCAATGACATAGCCTGTGTATGGGACTGGGCGTCCACGATAATTCGTTGCCTTCATCACAGATTTCAGCCTGGAAGAGAAATATCTACGACGAACCCAAACTCCTGAAGCGGATGTACGTCTCTTCACCGAATAGCATTCACTCCTCGAGGTATCTGACGGAATTACGTTGTCTACCGCCGATACTCGATAGGATCAGGACAACAGTTCCCGGCAATCGCGGATCGATACTGGCGTAGCAGGATCTTCCCTTCTTAGCCGCATACGAAATGACTGACGCCGTCCCGGATCCGGGACGACGTCGATGTTGTCTATACGGCTTTTTGCTCGCTACAGCGCGTATTCGGATTCGCGTTCCGATTCACGGCGTCGTGCTGGGTCTTGCTCGAACGCGACTTCGTTTTCCTCGTCCGGAGTCTGCTCGATGTTCAGTAGCTCTTTGATCGATCGAGGGTGGCTGCCCATTGCCGCTTTCATGGCCGGGGCGATGGATGCCGCCAGTTGCGCGAGTTCCTCGGCGGCCTGCGTGAGGTTAATCGGTGAGAGGTTGGCGGCGACTTCGTCGTCGCCGGCGACCGGACCAACGGCTTGGGCAAGCCCGCCACCGACGGAGTCGAGCACGCCCTTGACGTTTTCGGTTTTGGACGGTCCACGTTGTGTCGGTGTCTGCGGATCTGTTTCCGGGGTCGGCGCTTCGGGGAGAGGTCCGAGTTGGGAGTCGGACAGCTGTGCGAGCTGATCGTAGGCCGGTAGTCCTCGGGCTGCGACGTACCCCGCGGCGACGGCTGCGGCGGCGTTGAAGACCTGGCGATCGGTGGATGCATCGCGTTGGATCCGTTCTTGATCCCAAGCGTCGATCTCTTCGCGGGAGGATCCGTTCGCTTTGTGTTCGAGAGCTGCGCTGCGGCGCTCGTGGTCGCGTATTGCGTTCAGTCGGGCGTCGTTGTCCTGGACGAGTTGGTTGAGTCGCTGTGCGTTGGTTGATTGCTCGCCTTCGAGATGGCGGGCAGCGGCGGCGGCGGCGAGAACCTGGATTCGGGTCTGGTCGATCGGTGCGCTCTTGAAGTGTCCGAGCACTTCTTTGATGGGTTTGGCGGCTGTGACCTTCTGTCCGCTGTTGCGGCGTTCCGCGGTTTGGGTCAGCCACGCGGCTAGATCGTGGACGCGTGATCCGGCTTCGGCGCGGTGGGCTCGGACCTGCGCTTGGACTGATTCTTCGCTGGTGCCGCAGCAGCCGCGAGTGGATCGATGCGGACTCCGTCATCGACCGCGACAGTGTTCAAGCGATCTTTGGCGACCGTGGGAGCCTGTTCTCCGACAGGTTCAGCACCACTCTCGGCAGGCTCACGTGGTGCGTCGGTATAGGAACCAGAGGCGCGTGCATGTGACCTGTCTGCCCCGCTTTCTGAAGAATCGTCGGCTACATCGAAGTCACGATTGACACGATTGTCGACCGCGGGTGGCAGATCCCTCACGACTGCCTGTGAGCGTGCCGAGCCCAAGTCGAGGTCGCTTGAGTTTTTGCCTACCTCGGCGAGATACCTGGAGGAATGGACATAGACCACGGCATCGTGGGCGTCCTCGAAGCTGACCTCCATGCCTCGTTCTTTTGCGACGTGCTGAACTCGGTTGGCTAGCGAAGCGGACTCGTCGCGCACCGTTCCCTGGACGAGCCGAGAACGCATCGAATCGACGCTCGGTTGCAAGATCCATGGGGCGTCAACGAGTTCAATTACCCGTCGTTGACGCGGTCGTCCGCCGTTGCACTCACGCTGCGCGCTGTCGGTGGGCTGACCACTCGCCAGATTGCGCAGGCCTACCTGGTGCCCGAAGCGACGATGGCTCAGCGCATCAGCCGAGCCAAGCGCACGGTCTCCGGCGTCCGGTTCGAGCAACCCGGCGATGTCGCCACCGTTCTACGTGTCCTTTATCTGGTCTTCAACGAGGGGTACTCCGGCGACGTCGACCTGGCTGCCGAGGCCATCAGGCTCACCCGGCAGCTCGCCGCTGCGATCGATCATCCCGAGGTGGCGGGGTTGCTCGCTCTGATGCTGCTTCATCACGCTCGCCGCGCCGCGCGCACTGCCGCAGACGACAACCTGATTCCGCTTGCCGAGCAGGACCGCGGACGGTGGGACACCGAGACGATCGCGGAAGGGGTCGTGATCCTTCAGGGAGCCCTCGCTCGCGACCGACTGGGCGAGTTCCAGGCCCAGGCCGCGATTGCCGCACTTCATGCCGACGCTCTCACAGCAGACGAGACCGATTGGGTGCAGATCGTGGAGTGGTACGACGAACTCGCAGCCCTGACCGACAGCCCGATCGTCCGGCTCAACCGAGCGGTGGCGGTCGGCGAGGCAGACGGACCACGCGCCGGCTTGGCAGCTCTTGCAGCGCTGGACGATTCACTTCCACGCCATGCCGCAGTCGAGGCCTATCTCCGTGAACGCGACGGAGACGTGGAGACGGCGGCGAGGTTGTATGCCGATGCAGCGCACAAGGCATCCAACCTCGCCGAACGTGACCATCTGATGCTTCAGGCGTCGAGGATCAACGCCCGTCGATCTCTGAAGCGTCCTGGGTCAGAGAACCTGTGACAGGAACGCCTGCAGTCGATCGGTCTCGGGATCGTCGAAAAGCTGTTCAGGAGTACCGGTTTCGACAACGGCGCCGCGGTCCATGAAGAGCACCTTGTCGGAAACGGAACGCGCGAAGCCCATTTCGTGCGTCACGACGACCATGGTCATACCGGACTTCGCGAGATCGGCCATCAACGCCAGAACACCCTTGACCAGTTCGGGGTCGAGAGCTGACGTCGCCTCGTCGAAGAACATGACCTCGGGCTTCATCGCCAAGGCGCGGGCAATGGCGACGCGCTGCTGCTGACCACCGGAAAGGTTGCCGGGCCGCGAGTCCGCCTTCTCCTTGAGCCCCACCAGATCCAGCTGCTCGAGCGCGAGCGCCCGAGCTTGTTCCTTGGACAACCCCTTGAGCTTGTTCGGCCCGAGCGCGATGTTCTCGGCGACGGTCTTGTGCGGGAACAGGTTGAAGTGCTGGAACACCATGCCGATTCGCTGGCGAAGCTCGTCGGGATTGTCCTTCAGGACGGACTTCCCGTCGAGCAGCACGTCACCCTGCTCAGGCTCGTGCAGACGGTTCAGCACGCGCAGGAGCGTCGACTTGCCCGAACCGGAGGGCCCAATGACGGTGACGGTGTTTCCGGCGTCGACGTGCAGGTTGACGCCGCGAAGAACCTTGTTGGCACCGAAGGACAGATGCAGGTCCTTGCCGGTGAGTGATACGGACTTCAGTTCAGAGCTGGTGGTCATGTCCTCAGCCCCTTTCCACGACGATGGCTTGCTCGAGCGGATCCAACGTGCCTGAAGTGTCGGCGCGTCCGGTCCGGAGCCGGTTGTCGATGTAGTTGACGAGGTGCGTCAGCGGGATGGTCAGAGCAAGGTAGAACAAGCCTGCCGCAACGAGCGGGGACAGGCTGCCGGTCTGGGCGTTGAGATCACGTCCGACGGCAAAGAGCTCCCGCTGGGTGACGAGGAGACCGAGGAAGTAGATCAGCGACGAGTCCTTGATCAGCGAGATGAACTGGTTCATCAACGCCGGCAGAACGCGTCGTACACCCTGCGGGATGACGACCAGCGACATGGACTTGCGGTAGCTGAAGCCGAGGGCGCGGGAAGCCTCGAGCTGCCCGGACTCGACGCTCTGGATACCGGATCTGAAGATCTCACCGATGTATGCCGACGCGAGCAGTGACAGCGCCGCGACGCCCAGCCAGTACGGATTGCTGCCGGTGATTCCCTTGACGATCGGTCCGACGCCGAGCCCGATGATCAAGATGATGACGACGGCGGGCAGGCCACGGAAGATATCGGTGTAGACGCGGGCCGGCCAGCGCAGCCAACGGGTGCGCGAGATACCGGCGACAGCGAGCAGCATGCCGAGGACCGTGCCGATGATGCCAGACGCGAGCGCAAGGATCAGGGTGTTGGGAAGACCGGTCTTGAGGAGATCGGGGAATGCCTTCTTGTACAGATCCCAGTCGAAGAACGTGTCCTTGAGCTGTTCGAGCGTCGACTTCGGTTGGTACGACGCGGTATCGCCACCGTCACCGTTTGCTGCGTTTTCCGCGGCAATGGCTGCGAAGTCGGGCAGTTCCGGAGTGGCCGCAGCCTTGGATCCGGGCTTCCAGCCTTCAGGGAGTTGGCGCGGTACCCAGTCGGCGTACAGCTGAGACCAGGTTCCGTCGTCGATGACTGCGTCGAGGCCCGAGTTGAGGGCGTCGATCAGCGGCTGGTTTTCCTTGTTCACCGCCCAGCCGACGAAGTTGTTGACCGAGAAGGTGTTCTGGATGATCGAGGTCGGGTCACCGGGAGCGATTGCGCCTTCGGCCTGCTGAGACGGAGCTACCCAGGCGTCGATCTGTCCGGATTTGAGGTTCGCGTACGCCGTGGCGTAGTCGGGAAACTTCACGGGATCGAGCTTGAGCGTGTTCACGACGTAGTCGTCCTGCACGGTTCCCTGCACGACGCCGATGCGCTTTGATGCGTCCAGGTCTCCGAAGCCGGTGATCGGGCTGCCGTTAGGCACGACGAGGGAGAAGTATCCGAAGTCGTAACCGTTGGTGAAGCCGACGGTGTTGCGACGGTCGTCTGTGGTGGTGATGGACGACGAGCCGACGTCGAAGCGTCGACCGGCAACCTGGGCGAGGAGCCCGGCGAACTCGGTGCCGACGAACTCGACCTTCAGGCCCAGCTTGTCCGCGACGGCCTTCAGCAGCTCGTTGTCGTATCCGGTGTACTGATTCTCGGAGTTGACGCAGATGCTCGGGGGCGCGTCACCGAGCGTGCCGACCGTGATGACCCCGGGTTTGATCAAGTTCAGCTTCGAGGTGTCGATCCGATCGACCGGGGTGACGGTGGCCGTGGTGTAGCGGTCTTCGGCGCCCGCACCCGCTGCCGCATCCAGATTGGTGGGCGCCGCGGTTGCGGCTCCCACTCCTGGAGGTGCACACAGGTCTGTGGGGGCTGCCGACGAATCCGAGCCACTCGAGCACGATGACAGAGTCAACGCCAGGAGGGCAGTGAGGAGCAGTGCCACCACCAGGCGGATCTTCGCTGCGACGGAAGAAAACATGCGAGCAGCGTAAACCTAAGGGTAGCCATTTCTCCGTGTAGAACTGTTGACAGTTTCCGGACAAGCGGCCGTTGCGCTGCGGGCATGCCTTCAAATCAGCGTGATTTTAAGTATCGCCAGGTCGGAGAATCCCGTCTCGAAGAGAACGGAGTTACCGAACGGGTGCGAGTTCGACGCCCGCCGGAGGTACCAGGCGGCGCAGTGTCCCGTCGAAGCCGGTGACGTAGAGCGCCCAGCCGTCGCCGTCCCGGCCGATACGCACTGAACTCGGCCCGGTCCACCCACCCGACAGACCCGAAGCGACGACGCAGGACTTCCCGGTCTCCGGATCTACACGATAGATCGCGCCCTCGAGGTGAGCAGCGACGTAGAGCATCCCATCCCGCGACACGGTCAGATCGTCGAGACCGGGTACCGGGCTCGGGACGGTTGCGACAACGGCCCACGCATCAGGGGTATCCACAGGGACTCGAATGATCTGACCTGTGAACAGATCATCGGTGTACACGGCTCGATGATCCGGACTGAGCGCGAGCCCCTCCGAACGTGGCACTGCGGCCCAATTGGGTACGACGGTTCGGGAGTCATGTTGATAGCGCGACACGCCCTTCGACGGGCCGCCCTCCGTTCCGACCCACGTGGTCAGCAGATCGCCGTCGGGAAGTCGGAGCAAGCCGTTGCCCGCGAAGTCGGCGGGTGCGGACAGCTGATCCGTCGTGGTGTCCAGTTGCCACAGCTTGCCGTCCTGTCTGGTGAGGAAGGACAGCCTCGAACCGTCGAGCTGCAAACCGCCAGGAGCAGCCATGCCGTCGAGGACGGTTCGTACCTGTCCTTCGGCGTCGACGTGATAGATCTTCGACTCGCCGGAGAGGTAGAACCCGCCGTTGTCATCGGTCTCGAGGTTTTCGAGCTGTTCCAACCCTTGGGCTACGGTCTCGACCTGCCAATCGCCGCACATCGGCGCGGTTGTCCAGGTGGCCTCCGCCGGCGTCGCCGCGGCAGCGGTCCCGGCTGCGATTGCCGCGACGATCAACAACGCCCGAGTTCGGTTGCGTGATAGCCCCATTGCGCACAACTTACGGCAAATCGGCCCAATATCAAACGGTCTGGTCGGTATATCCGATGCCCAGGGGGTCGCTCCAGGTGGTCCACACGTCTGGCCCGAGTTCGATCTCGGCTGTGGTGAGTAGACACGCGTCGAGTTCTCGGTGCAGTCGAGACGGGTCGATGGCTTGGCCGATGAAGACGAGTTCTTGTCGGCAGTCACCGACAGGTTCTTCCCACTTGTCGAGGATTCCGTCGCGACGGTAGTCGTCGGCCGGCCACTCGTCACGGGGTAGAAACTTCCACCAACGGCCGACGTATCCGTGGCGAATGAGATGACCGGCCTGAGAAATACTCCCGATCTCGGTGAACCGACCGGCATTCCAGTAGTAGCCCTTGGCCCGAAGCAACTTTCCGTTGGTCCACTTGCTGCTCAGGAAATCATGCAGGCGTTGTGGGTGGAAGGGCGCGCGCTCGCGGTACACCACCGAACCGATTCCGTACTCCTCGGTTTCGGGGGTGCGTTCACCTTGGAGTTCTTGTAGCCATCCAGGGGCCTGAGCAGCTTTCTCGAGCGAGAACAAGCCGGTATCGAGAATCGTGTCGAGTGGGATACGGCCGAGAGTCATCGGAACTATCGCAGCAGTTGCGTTCAAAGATCGTAGGACCGCGGTCAATTCGACCAGGTGCTGTTGCGAGACGAGATCGGCCTTGCTCACCAGGATGACATCGGCAAATTCGATCTGATCGACAAGCAGATCCGCGATGTCTCGTTCATCTTCCGGGGCATCGGCTTCGACGCGACCCCCAGCCGTGTAGTCGCGCAGAAAACTGTTGCCGTCGACGACTGTGACCATGGTGTCGAGTCGGGCGACGTCGGCCAGGGCATGGCCGTCGGTATCGATGAAGGTGAACGTCTCCGCGACGGGCAGCGGTTCGGAGATGCCCGAAGACTCGATGAGAAGGTAGTCGAATCGGCCATCGGCGGCCAAGGCGCTTATCTCGGAAAGAAGATCCTCTCGCAGAGTGCAGCAGATGCAGCCGTTGGTCATCTCGACCAGTTTCTCCTCGGAGCGACTGAGCGAGATCTCACGCTCGACTTCTGCACTGTCGATGTTGATTTCGCTCATGTCGTTGACGATCACCGCAACCCGGCGGCCCTCCCGATTGCGCAGGATCTCGTTGAGTAGCGTCGTCTTCCCGGCGCCCAGGAAACCTGACAGCACCGTGACCGGAAGTCGTGTGTCGACCATGATTTCCAGTGTCCTTCCGAATGAGTGAATCGTTGTGATCAGGCCGCAGGCTCGAGGTAACCCTCGAAGAGGTCGACAACGACGCTTCCGCCGTCGGTGTCGCTGCCGAACAATTCCTCCGCAGCGAACGTCACGTGGTAGGTGGGTTCTTCGCCGGCGTCGTTGCGGCCGTGACCGATTGCGTCGGGGAACGGCCACCTCTCGGTGGTCCGGTGAGCGATGGTCCCCACCCGTCCTCGGCAGTAAGCAGGCATTCGAATATGCCCGGGAACGTATTCGTCTCGCACACGTACTCGCTGACCGACCTCGAAGGTGGTTGTGTCGATGCGAGCCGGTCGGCCTTCGGATTCGCTTGGCCGTGAGAGTGGGAACGGTCCTCCTGCAAGGCTTTCGAGCTCTTCCTGCGTCAGGATTCCCTTTTCGACCATCAGCGCCGCCACGCCGATGACGTACCGCTCGTAGTACGGGGTCATCATGTAGTGGCGGGGCTCCATCCGCTCGACGACGTATCGAACTTCGTCGACGCTGAAGGCCCCGAGTTCGGCGACACCGGCGAACATCAGGCTGTACGGCAGGTGTTCCCACTCGGCGTGGAAGGTGGGGCCGATGTCGGCGTTGACGGTATGCGGGACTTTGCCGAAGCCTTGAACTCCGGCAAGATCGTGTACTCCATCCATGGTGTGCTTCTTTCTTGTCGGGGTGGTCAGACGGTGGGGACCTGCGGGACTGCGACGCCGATCAGGCAGTCCTTGGTGACGATTTCCTGCAGTTGTTCCTGGCTCCAGCCTTCGGTGCCTGCGGGACGTTGCGGTAGGACCATGTACCGAGTTTCGGCGGTGGTGTCGTAGACGCGGATCTCGACGTCCGACGCGATCTCGGTTCCCATCTCGGAGAGAACCTTCCGTGGCTCGCGGACCACGCGTGCACGGTATTCGAAACTCTTGTACCAGGTCGGCGGCAGACCGAGGATGGGCCACGCGGTGCATGAACACAGCGAGCACACGATCACGTTCTTGAGGGTCGGGGTGTCTTCGACTGCCACGATGTATTCGCCCTGGGGGCCCAGATATCCGTACTGGGCAACCGCGGCGGTACCGTCGGTGAGAAGCAGTTGCCGGAAATCGGGGTCGGTCCAAGCCCGCGCGACCAATTCCGCTCCGCGCCTTGGACTGAAGTCCTCCTCGAAGGTCTTCTTCCATCCCTCGACGTAACCGTCGGGTACCAATCCCTTACCGTCGAGTGCGCGGAACAGGGCCCACGCGCGATCGGAGACCGGCGCCTGGGCCGGTGCGGCGTTCTCCGTTGTGTGGTCGATCGTTACTGACATCTGGTTCACCTTTTCTATGCGGGCTGATCATGTGTGAATCGGTGGAATTTTTTGTGCAAGTGCGGATACAGGACTAGGTGAGGCTGAGTTGTGGTGCAGAGTCGGAGATGTGGTCGGCAGGCGTCGGAAACGCGCCGCGAAGCTTTTCGAATGCGCGCCCGACTCGGAGGACCGTCGCATCGTCGAAGGTCCTGCCGGTGATCATCATTCCGACCGGAAGCCCGTTTACCAGGCCGGCCGGAACGGACAGGGACGGATGTCCGGTCACGTCGAATGGTGCCGTGTTGGCGATCATCCCGAGAGCCTTCGTGATGAAGGTTGCACGATCCACGTCCTTCGCCGGCAATTCGGATGCGACGTAGGGCAGTGTGGGCATCACCAGGACGTCGAATTGTCTCAAGGCAGTGTCGTAGGCGGCGCGGGCGAGCGGTACGAGGTTCCGGGCTTTGCCGTAGCTCGCGCCGCCGAGGGTGGTGATGCCGTGGTGGCCGGTCAGGGCCACTAGTTTGACGGTTTCGGACAGAGCGTCGGCGTGCTGAATGCGTCGAGAAGCAAAGTGTGCCATCAGTTCCGGATCGTACAAACCTTCGGCGTTCATGCCGTATCCGTTGCCGTCCAACATCTGGTAGGCACCACCGTCCGTGGCGATCACGTTCCAGATGTGGAAAGCATGCAGGTGCCACGGGATGTTTACTTCCTCTACCGTGCAACCGATTTCGGTCAGACTGTGTGCCGCTGCGCGAACTGCGTCGTCGACCTCGGGCTGTGAGACCGCGTGCCCGAAACCTTCTCGAACGATCCCGATTCGCAGACCATCCACATCGGAGTCGAGGGTGGACAGATAGTCACCTGCTTCGACGCTGTCGGCTTGGCGTGGGTCGTTACCGTCGCGACCGGCGATGACCGAGAGCATCAGTGCGGCATCGTGGACCGTGCGTGTGATCGGGCCGAGATGGTCGATTGTCCGCTCGATGGGAAATGCACCGGTATACGGGACGAGCCCGAACGTCGGCTTGTGTCCGACGACGCCGCAGAATGCCGCCGGGATCCGGATCGATCCGCCTTGATCCCCGCCGATGGCAAAATCGACGTCCCCGTTTGCAACGAGAGCTGCACTGCCACCGGATGATCCACCTGCTTCACGCTGTGGGTCCCATGGATTGCGGACCGGTCCGCTTGCCGGTGTGAAGCTCGAACCGGAGAAACACAGGTCCTCACACACAGCTTTGCCTGCGACGGTTGCACCGGCCGCCAGTAGTCGAGTGACCACAGTCGCGTCGCGAGACGGAGTGAATCCCTCTACCGTCCGAGACCCGTTCATCATCGGAACTCCGGCCACGGTCACGTTGTCCTTTATCGCCACGCGTCGGCCGGTCAGGACGCCGTCCGACGTCGGCGGGATGCTTGTGGTCACATACCAAGCGCTCAAGGGGTTTTCGTTCGCAGTTGGCACCACATGCTCGCGTGACGTGGTCGGCGGGGTTGCCTCGTCGGCGTACAACTGGTCGACGACGTCGTAGGAGCCCAGTGCTCCGTCGATCAGTGCCGGCCACTCGAGCCGGGCTGATTGGTCGAGAGTGATGCCGTAATGCCTTGCAGCGGTGTCTATTGCATTGTCGTCAGGTCGGATTGTCGCCATGAGAAGTGTGCTCCTGATGTGATCGGCTTCACTTGTCTTTCAGACTAGGGCCGGATCAGTAATTGCGTCAATAGGTATCGACATATTGACTCGTTAAGTTCGGGTTACGCGCGCTCAGAGAGAGCGGGGGTACAGACGCCCATGGCGTGATTCAGCGATCAGGATCGGGCGATGCAGTGGAACGCCGGTGTCCGTCGAGCTTTTCGACGTTGTGACAAGCTGCCGAAGTACTGTTTCCGGATCGCCCGCCGACGTTCGTTCGACTGCGCGTGCGTAAGCGACGATCGCTTCGTACGTCGTCTCCGACAGGGAACTGAGCGGAGGCAGGAGTTCGTTCGAGCTTGCGCTGTATCGCTTTTCGAGGTCGTGCTCGCCGGCTGCGGATTGAAAGTAGCCGAATGCCGCCCAGACTCCGTCGGCATCGGAATTGCCGATGAGCTGCTGAGTGGCCTCGTCGAGGACCAGCGCGAACGTCCGCGTGGTGGCCCGCAGTCCGTGCTGGGCGCATTGCCGTTCGAAGAAGACCTCGTCATGGCCCACCAGGGTGGAAAGAATCAGTTCCGCCCCGGAGTCGACTATCGACTCGATGATCCGTGAGAAGTCGGTTGTTCCCAACGGTACGTAGACTTCGCCGGCCACCGAACCTGTGGATTCGGCGATCACACGCCGAGCCGCCCAATGTGCTCCGAACGACCACGAATACTGCTGACCGACCAGGAACCAAGTGCGAGAACCGGTATCGGACATCATTGCGGGTATGCCCGCTCGCGTCTGGTCGAGTGGCCGCTCACCCAATCGAAGGATCCCCGGACGCGATCGACCTCCTTCGTTGAGAACTGTGTGTACCAACAACACACCGGTGTTTTGCAACGCAGATGCGGCGGCGTTGAAGGTCGACGACGTCACGCACGCAAAAATGGCGCGACATCCGCTTTTCACCAATCGCAGTGCGGTCGCCGCTCCGGCCGCCGAGTCGGAAGCGTCATCGCCGATCACCAAGTCGACGAGAACGCCGCCGACACCGCCGTCGGCATTGATCTCTTCCACCGCCAGGGCAGCGAGTGTTTCTGTGGCCTGGGCGAATACAGCCGCCGAGCCGGATTTGCTGACCAGCAGTCCGATCCGATGTCGGTCGGAGCGCGGAGGTTCGGGTGGAGCGAATCCGCGCTTGTTGGCAAGCCAGGAAATGCCGTCCTGATCGAGGCTGGACTCGAGAACGAGTCGGGTGCCGGTGCCGTCGGGAAAGAACCGGATCGTCAGACGGCCGCGCCACGGTTGGTGGTGCACGATCACGACCGAGCGGCCCCGCTTCACGCCGGCGACGTACCCCAACAGAGTGATCGGCATTCCGGCTACATCTGCGCGTGCGCCGTCGCCGACGGGAAGGGAGATGGCGACGGCGGCCCCGACCGTCAGTTGCTCACATTCGAGTTCGAGCAGTTGCCCCGTTTCGAAGCGCTCGAAGGCTGACCCTGGTGGGTCCGTCGTCACGATCTGTGCCGTTACGGAGAGACCTGGCACGTTCTACTTCCTGCCTGAAATAGATGCTGGGGCTCAAACAGGGCCTCAAGCCCGGCGACGCACCGAAGCCGCGTCGGAATCCTCAGTCGCCGTGGTCGGCAACTCGGAGGCGTTCGAACCTGCTTCCAGCGCTCGCCCGAGGACGTCGCGCAGGAACTGGAGTGCATCGTTGGCGGGCCCAGACGGATCGATCGAAAACAAGCGATGACGTCCTTGACGGCGTTCGACGATAACTCCGGACAGCCGCAGCGCCTTGAGATGTGTGGATACCGTGGTGCGACCGACCGTCGAAATTTGATCGCTGATGAAGCCTGCGTTGCATTCGCCGTGGGTAGCCAGAGTGTCGAGAATCTGTCGGCGCACCTGGTCGGCCAGCACAGCAAACGCCAACTCTTCGTTTCTTTGAGTAGTCACTGTGTGCTGTCCGCGCTTCCTCGATGGCCTCTACTGAGATATGTCGACACTCGTCAACATATCTCGAGTTGCCTCCGAGGGAAAGAACGTGGCCGAAGATTTCCGGCGGCTTCGGTCAGTGCGCGGCGATGGCCACCGCGTCGCGCAGCATCCCGGTCCCGGGATGGCAGTTGATGTACTCGTACAGCTGATCGGCGGCATCGAATACCGAGACCTCATGGTAGAGACGTAATTTCGACAGGCCCTCGGCCACCCGGAAGAACGTCGTGAAGATCCGCAGATGGGTCGGGTGGGATTCCGACCACCGCTCGAGTTGGTCGAGTGAGGCCCAGTGACCGATGTTGTAGCTCAGGTCGAGGAAGTTTCCGTCGATGTCGATATTGCGTACGAAACGGTTGCTGTAGCACCCGACGGCCGGGCCGTTGTCGCGGAGGAAGTCCATGCCCGATTGAAGAGTGGGCAGGATTTCGTCGAGGTAGAGGCTGCGCTCGTCTGCTTCCGCGTCGGCCCAGTCCTGCCCGGATCTGATCAGTGCGATATTGTCGTGTCCCCGCACTACTACGCGTCCACCTGCGGCGGGGTCACCGGCGACGACCCGTAGTTCGCCCGAGGCCTGCATCCAGTCGGTCTGAGAGATCGGAAAGCGCTCGCGCATCGAACCCCAGTAGCCATGCTCGTTGATCTCGCCGCTGACACCGTCCATGACGGCTCCCACTCCGGGGAGATCGTCCTGGAACGCGTAGAGCGTCTCGAATTGTTCGGCTCTCGGTGCCACGATCTCCCGGAAGAACCCCAATCCGTCGGACAAGCGGTCCTCGGACTCCCACCAGGAGGCCACCGGAGCTGATGTGCTCCAACGATGTTGGGAAGAAACATCTTTCCAGTACCCGACCACGATCAGATTCTCGTAGCCCTGGTTGTCGACATGGTGAGTGAGATCGTGGTGTGCCGGTCCGTCCGGCAAGTCGAAGCCGGCGACGATATCCCGCATTGACTGCAGTGCTGCCGAGCGCTGATCCTCGCCGCGGAACTGCACGCCGAGATAGCCCATCACGACCTGGTGCAATGTGTCGTCCGCACGCCCGACCCACATGGGAAATGGTGGCGAATAGGTATCCGGAACGCGCCTGGTCAGCGTGCGCGGGCATTGAAGATGTTCACCGATTGCAGATTCCATGAGTGCTCCCTGTGATGTAGGTGGTCGGATCGGGTGCCTGGCACTTGGCAACGCCGTGCCGAAAATCTACGCCCGCGAGGCCGAGCAAACTTGGCCGTCAGCGCCCGATACTTGGCCTACCGCGCCGAGAATTGTGGATAGGCGTCGGCGACAGAACGTTTTGAACATCATGTTGAATGGGTAAGTGTCCGAGGATGTTACAGATCAGCGGGCAGTGCTTGTGGGGGCCACTGCTTGCGACCGGTATTGCCGCGGGCTGATCCCGAACTCCGCCTTGAATGCGCGACTGAAGGCGGCCAGGTCGGTGAATCCCCAGCGGTGAGAAATCTGGGTCAGCGACCGCTCTACGCCGTGGCGTTGCACGATCTCACGACGGCAACCGTCGAGTCGACGGCTGCGAATCGAACGCGACACCGTTGTGCCGTGTTCGGCGAAGGCTCGGTGCAACTGGCGAATGGAGACTTTGACTGATCCCGCGATGTCCACCGGTGACAGGGCCGGGTCAGCGAGGCGGGCGTCTATGGCCGACAGAGCGGATTCGTACAGGCCAGTTCGCCGGGAGACGATCGGACGCGCGGTTGCGTGAAGAACCGACTTGACCAGGCTGCCGATCTCGTTGACGACTTCCTCCTCGTCTCCGCTCGCGTCGGACGTCATGCGGACGGAGGCAAGATCGTGAAGAAAGCGACCCAGCAGGCCACTCAGGCCCGCGTGTCCGTCGAAGGCAATGGCGGTCAAGCTCGTGACCTCCGCGTCGCTGAGTGACAGGTATGACCGTGGCCAAGTGAACACCTCGAGTCCCCAGATGCCGTCGTGTGCGTGTCCCTCGATCTGCCAATCGAAGGGGCGCGTGGTGTCGTACAGGACGTAGTCGCCACGTCGCAGGACGCATTCGCGGTCGTCTTGCCGCACTACCGCGCTACCGCGGCGGATCATCCCGATTTGCAGATAGTCCGCACCGTCGCTCTTGATCAGGCTGCTGCTACGGACTATTCGTTGTTCCATCGATTGAACTGCGGACACCCGAACGTGTGCGAGTTGGGCCGAGTGCACGGCCCCGCTGAATCCATCGCCGTCTTCGATATCGGATACGTCGAGCGCGACAAAATGCTCACGCAACAAATCTGCCCAGTCGCCCGTGAGAGTCGTGCGTGTGGGCAGGGAGAAGCCGGATCGCGCGAGCATTGCAGGGCGCCTCCTCGCAGAAAAGCCGAAGTTCTCGGGTGCTCGATGTTCAGAGAGTAATCCCGCACATCGGACATGTCGATAGGAGTCGACATGTCATCACGTCGGGAGAAATTGTTTGCCATACAAACAACGCCGAGTTATTGTTTGTCATACAAACAAGTAGGAGTTCGTGATGGTCACCGAGTCAGTTCCCGCAGCGCGCGCGACGCGTGAGTCGGGCAAGCAGACGCGCATGGCACTGTTCAACGCTGCAACCGAGCTCTTCCTCGAACATGGCGACAGCGTGTCCATCGCGCAGATCTGCACCGCCGCCGGCGCCCATCCAAACCAGGTGACCTACTACTACGGCTCAAAAGAGAAGCTCTTCGTCGAGGTGGCGTGCGCAGCCGTTCTGCGCGCAGGCAAGCGTGCCGAGGTCGATGCCGCCGACGCCGACACCGTGGGCGACTACACCGAGAAGCTGGTCGGATCACTCCTCGGCTCGGGCGCTCCCAGTGTCGAACTGTTCGTGGAAGCGATGATGATGACGGGTCGCCGTGGTGAACTCCGCGATCTGATCTCCGAGACGCTTCGCACTCTGCATTCCTCGGGTGAAACAGCCCTCCTCCGTACCTTGATCCGCACCGGCTGGCAGCTGCGCGCGGGCATCGACGTCGAATCCAAGGCCTTCTGGTCTGCGATCTTCGGCCTCGTCATTCAGAAAACTGCCGCCGGCGAGAGCTTCGGTTACTCCCTCGAGGAGGCGGTCGCCGTCATCTTCGCCACTCTCCAGATACCCGACGCCGTACTCAACAGCTCGATGGAATGAACTCTCTTCGAGCGTGATTCTCCGACAAGGACTTCGATGAACATCGTTCGCGTATTCGACAGCAACGTCACCAAGACCCCGGACAAACCCTTCCTGATATTCGACGGTCACGATCACACGTACTCCCAGGTTCAGGACGGAAGTCGACGCGCCGCAGGCTATTTGCAGTCGCTGGGCGTGCAGCCGGGCGACCGCGTCGCGCTGATGTGTTACAACAGTCCGGGATTCGTGTACGCGATGCTCGGTGCCTGGCGCTTGGGCGCCGTCGTGGTCCCCATCAACCACAAGATGCAGACTCCGGAAGTTGCCTACGTGCTGGGACACGCGAAGGTGTCGGTGTGCGTCTTCGACGGTGAGTTGGCGCCGGTTGTCGGTCGACTGGAGACAACGGCCAAGCTGATCAGCACGGACTCTGTCGCAGACGGTTTCGACTTCTTCGACGACGCCATCACCCGCCAGGAGGGCGTTGACGGTATCGACATCGACGAGAACGATCCGGCTGAAATCCTCTACACCTCGGGGACTACCGGCTCACCCAAGGGCTGCGTCCACAGCCACCGTAACGTCGTCGGTGTTGCCGTCACCGCGGCCCTCGCCGTGTCGACGACTCGGGACGAGCGCCTGCTCATGGCCGTCCCGATCTGGCACGCTTCCCCGCTCAACAACTGGTTCATGTCCACGCTCTACATGGGCGGAACCGTCGTGCTGCTGCGCGAGTACCATCCCGTCAAATTCCTGGAAACTGTTCAGGAACAACGTATTACCCTCTGCTTCGGCCCGCCGGTCATCTACACCACTGCACTCAACCTCGTGCCGAACTTTGCCGACTACAACCTCGGAAGCGTTCGTGCGTGGTTGTACGGCGGCGGACCGATCGGCGCGGATGTCGCTCGGCGACTGGTGGAGTCGTACGGCACCACCGAATTCCGGCAGGTCTACGGCATGACCGAGACCGGGCCGGTGGGCACTGTGCTGTACCCCGAGGAGCAGTTGAGCAAGGCGGGCTCGATCGGCCGCGTCGCGCTGGCCGGCGTCGACCTGCGCCTGGTTGCCGATGACGGCACCGACGCGGAGCCCGATCAGATCGGTGAGATCTGGCTGCGTGCCGACACCGTCATGCAGGGTTACCTCGACGACCCCACTGCCACGAAGGCTGCTTTTGCCGACGGAGGTTGGTATCGCACCGGCGATCTGGCGCGCAAGGATGCGGACGGTTACCTCTTCATCGTCGACCGCGCGAAGGACATGATCATCACGGGCGGTGAGAACGTCTACTCCAAGGAGGTCGAGGACGTGATCTCCGGCCACCCGGACGTCGTCGACGTCGCCGTTGTCGGAAAACCCAACGAAGAATGGGGCGAGACCGTCGTCGCACACGTCGTCTGGCGTGAACCGGATGTCATCAGCGCCGACGACATCAAGGACTACCTCTCGGACAAGTTGGCGCGCTACAAGATTCCGCGTGAAGTGGTGTTCGCGACCATACTTCCGCGTACACCGACCGGCAAGATCCAGAAGCACCTCATCCGCGCAGCGAGCTGAAAGGCCTGTCATGACTGATATTTCCGAGAAGACCGTCACCCACCCGGCTCCGCATCGCACCCATGCAGTGCTCAACCAGTCGGTACCGCGCACGGACGTCAACGAGTTCCAGCTCGATACGGTCCTGGCCGAAGGCGTCGCGCGCCACGACGCCGATTGGGCCACAAGCGAACTCACCGATATTGGTGAACTGGTTGGCAGTGCTGGATTCCAGCACGACGCCGAGCTGGCCAACACGGTGATCCCCGAATTGAAGACCTTCGATCGCTGGGGAAACCGCATCGACGAGGTCGAATACCATCCGTCGTATCACCGGATCATCTCTGCTGCCGTAGCGCACGGTGCGCACACCTCTGCCTGGGCTGACCCCAAGCCGGGTGCCAACGTGGCTCGGGCCGCGGCATTCATGCTGTTCTCCCAGGTCGAACCGGGCCACGCGTGCCCGATCTCCATGACGCACGCCGTGATCCCCTCGCTCGAGCTGCAACCGGACGTGGCCGCTCTCTGGACGCCGCGAGCCCTTTCTCGGAGTTACACCCCCGAGTTGGATGCTCCCGGAAAGGCATCCGCGATATTCGGAATGTCAATGACGGAAAAGCAGGGCGGCTCCGACGTGCGAGCCAACACGACCATCGCCAAGCCGGCCGGACGTGGCGGCCCGGGTGCGGACTACCTGCTCACCGGACACAAGTGGTTCTGCTCCGCGCCGATGTCCGACGCCTTCCTGGTTCTCGCTCAGGCCGAAGGCGCTGCCGGCGAGGGACTTTCCTGCTTCCTTCTCCCCCGCATCCTGCCTGACGGCACACGCAACGTCTTCCGTATCCAGCGTCTGAAGAACAAGCTGGGCAACAAGTCCAACGCGTCGTCCGAGATCGAACTCGACGGCACCGTCGGCACCATGATCGGCGAACCGGGTCGTGGCGTGCGGACCATCATCGAAATGGTGTCCCAGACGCGACTCGACTGCATCCTCGGCAGCACGGCAGGTATGCGTCAGTCGGTCGCCGAAGCGGTGTGGCATGCACGGCACCGCAGCGCTTTCGGTGCCGTCCTGGCAGATCAGCCGGCGATGACCTCGGTGCTTGCCGATCTGGCTCTCGAATCCGAAGCCGCCACCATCACCGCACTGCGATTGGCTCGCGCGCAGGACGAGGACGCGGACGAGCAGGAAAAGGCGTTCCGCCGACTCGCGACGGCTGTTGCGAAGTACTGGATCTGCAAGCGCGGCCCGCACCACTCCTACGAGGCACTCGAGTGCCTGGGCGGCAACGGCTACACCGAGGACTTCCCGCTTGCCCGTCGCTACCGTGAGCAGCCCGTCATGGCCGTGTGGGAGGGGTCGGGCAACGTCATCGCGCTCGATGTCCTGCGCGCTATGACCCGTGAACCCGATTCCGTTGCCGCCTTCGACCACGAGGTCAACCTCGCTCGCGGCAACAACCCGGTCCTCGATCATCACCTCGATCGGGTACGACGCCAACTCGGTGAGCTCGCCACGATGGCACCCGCCGACGCCCAGTTCCGCGCTCGGACCGTCGTCGAGGCAATGGCGTTGGCGCTGCAGGCTTCGCTCATGGTGCGCCACTCCCCGGCCGCTTCGTCCGATGCGTTCATTGCCGCTCGCCTCGGCGCCGACCGTGGTCATGAGTACGGAACTCTGCCTTTGGGAACAGATTTCGCCGGAATTCTCGCGAGAGCCTAAGGCTGCTCCCTCAGTACCCTGGTGACGGTGTGTACTGCCGGCGTCGGATTGTTGGGCCGCCATGCCATCGCGATTTTCAGCGTGGGCGTGGCCCCGGCGATCGGCAGGTACACGACCCCGTCCATGGACAGATGCGCCGTCGACTCCACGACGACGGCGATCCCGACCCCCGCTCCGACCATGGCCAACAGGCTGTACGGATCGGGGGCTTCGTGCGCGACGGTGGGCGTGAAACCTGCTGTGGCGCAGACGGACAACGTCGCATCGCGCACCACCGAGCCGTGCTCGGCGGGATACATCACGAATCGCTCGGTTGCCAGGTCTTCCGGTGACACCGAGTCCCGGGCACTGAGGTGATGCCTGGCCGGAACCGCGACCATCAAGGTTTCCTCGCGCACAGTGTGAGTCTCGAATCCGCGCGGAATGGGCAGGCCGACTATGCCCATGTCGAGTGTTCCGCGTCGGAGAGCGTCGAGCACCTCACCCGAGTACATCTGCGGCCGTAGGTCCAGTTCGATTCCCGGATGGGAGTCGGCCAGCGATCGTGTGAGGGCCGACAGCACCGTGTAGCCGCCCGTTCCGCCGAAACCCACCGTGACACGGCCTGTTTCCCCGGTTGACGCCGCTGATGCGATATCTCGTACGACGGCGATCTGCGCTTCGATGATTCGTGCGGGCGTGACCAAGGCTTCGCCGGCTGCGGTCAATTGCACTGATCTGGTGGTCCGGATAAACAGGTCGGTGCCGAGTTCGCGCTCGAGCGCCCGAATGGTCTGGCTGAGCGGGGACTGCCCGATGTGGAGTCGCTCGGCGGCCCGGCCGAAATGAAGTTCGTCGGCGACTGCGAGAAACGCGCGCAGCTGACGCAATTCCATGTCGCTCCTCCCGGGTTTCATTATGTGGTTCTCTCACATAAATGAGTCGAACTAAGTCTTGGACTCTACATGGATTTCGGACGATAGTGATTCACGCCTCACATTGCATCCCTTGGTGATGCCCGACGCGAGAATCAGGGAGAACCGTGGATCAACACCCAGGTCAAGACACCAATCCGCCTGAATACAACACCAAACAGGCGCGCAAGGCCGGAATCACGGCGTTTGTCGGAACGACTATCGAGTGGTTCGACTTCTACATCTACGGAACCGCATCCGCCTTGGTGCTCGGCCCGCTGTTCTTCCCGGATGCGTCGCCGGCGGTGGGAACACTCGCCGCCTTCGCGACTTTTGCCGTGGGATTCGTGGCTCGTCCGGTCGGCGGAGTGGTGTTCGGTCATTTCGGAGACAAGTTCGGTCGCAAGAACGCCGTGATCATCACCCTCGCGCTCATGGGGTTGGGAACTGTCGGTGTCGGCCTCCTCCCTACGTACTCCCAGATCGGGATCTGGGCACCGATACTGCTTGTGGCACTGCGTGTTCTCCAGGGCATTGCCATGGGCGGCGAATGGGGTGGCGCCGTATTGATCGCCACCGAGTTCGCTCCCCCGAAGAAAAAGGTGCTCTACGGTGCGTTTGCGCAGCAGGGTTCACCGGTCGGCAACCTGCTCGCGACGCTGGCCTTCCTCGGCCTGACGTTGATGTCGGATTCCGTGTTCGAGTCGTGGGGTTGGCGTCTGCCGTTCCTCGGATCCGCAGCTTTGGTGATCGTCGCTCTCTACATCCGACTGCACATCTCCGAGACACCCGAGATGAAGAAGGCTGTTGCGGCACAGGAACGTACACGGATGCCGCTGGTCGAAGTGTTGCGTTCGCATCCCGTCGAACTTGCTCTCGGCGTCGGCGCTGTGGTTGCCGGTGTTGCCATCACGTACGTCAAGACAACCTTTGCGCTCTCCTGGGCGACAACGGATCTCGGCTTCGAGCGCAGTGACTTCCTCCTCGTGATCACCGTGGCACTGGTAGCCCAGGCGCTCGTACAGCCTTTCGGTGCTGTGCTGGCCACGCGGATCGATCCGTCGAAAGCGGTCCGTTGGATGCTGCTTCCGGAGATCGTGCTCCTACCACTGATGTTCGTGCTGGTTCAGACGGGCTCCGTGCCCTTGGCGATTCTGGGTATGGTCCTCGCGACGGCGCCTCACGCAATGTATTACGCCGCGTTGGCCGGCATCCTGGCGCAGGTTTTCCCCACCAATGTTCGGTATACCGGCATCTCTCTGTCGTACCAATTGTCGACAGCCGTATTTGCCGGAACGGCCCCGATGGTCAGCCAGTATCTGCTGACGCGAACCAACTCGATCTGGCCGGTCGTCGCTCTTGGGCTCGTGTATGTCGTTCTCTCCCTTGTCTGTATGACGGCACTGTTGCGCAGGAGTGCGCTGCACGCGCAAGGGCTGGAGTCGACGAGCTCCTCGAACATGACCGATGTTTCCACCCTGAAAGGCGTTGACCACTGATGAACTTTGCACACACCGACCCCGCTCTGGCAGCGGTAGTGGACAGATGGACCGCCGGGGCGGACCGAGAGACGTTGAACGGATTGCTCGACCGACTGGGCCGAGATGCCGCCGGCCGTTTGTCCGAGCTTGCCGACATCGCAGACAAGAACCCGCCGGTGCTGCAGCAATTCGACAAGGCCGGTGACCGCGTCGACCGGATTTCCTATCACCCGGCCTACCTGGAACTGTGCCGGGCGGCGTACAACGAGTACGGCCTGTCCGCCATGTCGCACCGAAAAGGGTTGCACGGATGGGACTCCGTGCATCCGCCACTCGCGAAGTACCTCGCGTCGTACATCTTCGTGCAGGCCGAGTTCGGGCTGGCCTGCCCGGTGTCGATGACAGATGCTGCTGCGCGGACCCTGCGTATGTTCGGTGATCCGGCCGTGTTCTCGCCCTGGATCGACGCGTTGACGTCGACGGACCCCGAGCAGGCGAAGACGGGTGCGATGTTCATGACCGAGATTCAGGCAGGCACCGACATCGCCTGCACCGAAACACGCGCCGAGCGCGACGGTGACGGATGGGTTCTGACGGGCAAGAAGTGGTTCGCCTCCAACCCGGATGCCGATGTGATCATCACCCTCGCAAGATTCCCGGGCGGACAGGATGGTTCGACGCGTGGAGTCGGAATGTTCATGGTGCCCAAGACCTTGGGATCCGGCGAGCGCAACAACCTCACGATCGATCGTCTCAAGGACAAGCTGGGTACGCGTTCGATGCCGAGCGGCGAGGTGACGCTGAACCGCGCGCACGCACTCCAGGTCGGTGAACTCGATCGAGGGTTCCGCCAGATGGCGGAGATGGTCAACACGTCTCGCCTCTCCAATGCGATGCGTTCGAGCGCTCTCATGCGCCGAGCAGTCCGCGAAGCCGTCGAACATTCGAAGAGCCGAGTCGTGTTCGGTAAGAAGCTCTTCGACCAGCCGCTGATGCGGGCGACGCTTCTTCCCCTTGCTCTCGATGCCGAGGCCTCGCTGGCCTTGGTGGCGTACAGCGCACAGTGTCTTCAGGCAGCAGACGGCGGCGACGAACAGGCGCGCGCACTGATCAGGGTGCTGACGCCGATCGCCAAACACTTTGTCTGCAAACGCGCGCGGGTGGTCACCGGCGAGGCCATGGAGGTGCGCGGAGGAAACGGCTACATCGAGGAATGGGCCAACGCGCGACTAGTGCGGGATGCTCACTTGGGCTCGATCTGGGAGGGCTCGAGCAATGTCATTGCGCTGGACGTACTTCGGTGCCTACGCAAGTTCAACTCGCACCGCACGGTCGCGGGAGCGATGACGGACATCCTGTCCACCGTCGGACCGGATTGCGAAGCCGGGGCCGGAGTTCTGTTGCGGCGCTGGGAGGAACTGGTAGAGGAAGGAGATCGTCTGATCTCCGGATCTGACGATGCCGCCCAGGCCGCCAGCGCAAAGTATGCCGACGAGTTGGCCCGTGCCGTCATGGCGACCCTGCTTTTCGATCTTGCGGATCACGGCATCCGACACGGTAATGGGTACCGGTCACTGCTGGTGGCGAATTCCTACCTGGCCGGTCTTGCCGGGAAGGTGCCGTCGGCTGCGCTCGGCAATCTCGACGTGATCACCGACGGCGGTGACGTCGAGCTGGATGATGCACGTGACGTCGTAGCCGAGTTCCTCTCTGTAGCAGGTGGTCATCGGTGAACTCGCCAACAGGCCCCACACCCCTCGCCGGCGTCCGTGTTCTAGATCTGTCGAAGATCCTTGCCGGGCCGTACGCAACCATGTCGCTTGCCGATCTCGGTGCCGACGTCACCAAGATCGAACACCCTGAAGGCGGCGACCCCACGCGTTCGTGGGGGCCTCCCTTCGTCGGGGTAGATGCCGCCTACTATCTCGCGATCAACCGCGGTAAGAAGTCGGTCACGATCGACCTCAAGTCCACCGAAGGACAGGAGATCATCCACCGCATGCTCGAAGAGACCGATGTAGTCGTCGAGAACTTCAAGCCGGGCAGCGGATTACAGAAGATCTTCGACTACCAGGCGCTGTCCGAGCTATACCCGCATCTGATCACCCTGCACATCTCTGCCTTCGGTGAAGAAGGACCGCTG
Organism: Rhodococcus sp. ARP2; assembly: GCF_001029585.1. NCBI lineage: Bacteria > Bacillati > Actinomycetota > Actinomycetes > Mycobacteriales > Nocardiaceae > Rhodococcus > Rhodococcus sp. ARP2. The sequence continues at coordinate 53,670 of NZ_LEKE01000095.1, forward strand.
CGCGACGAACCGGGGTACGACATGATCGCGCAGGCCGCGGGTGGGCTCATGTCGCTCACCGGTGAACCGGGTGGTGCTCCGATGAAATCCGGGTTTGCGTTGGGAGACTTGGGCGCAGCGCTTTTCGGACTGGTCGGTGTCCTGGCTGCATTGGTCGAGCGAGGCCGGACCGGGCGCGGACAGTACGTGACCACGTCGCTGTACGAGTGCCAACTCGCGATGCACGTGAACTGGGCGACCAGTTACTTCGCCACCGGTGAGCGCCCGACTGCGTTGGGCTCCGGTCATCCGAATCTTGCTCCGTATCAAGCATTTCCTGCCAGCGACGGGTACTTCGTCATCGCTGTTGGCAACGACGGGATGTGGGCGTCGCTGTGCGAGGCCATCGGAAGGAGTGAACTGGTCACCGATCCGCGTTTCGTCCACAACCGCGACAGGGTGGAGAACCGCGAGAGTCTGGAACGAGAACTCACCAGCGCCTTCACATCGGAAACCGTCGAACACTGGTGCACTCTTCTCGCCGAACGCGCCGTACCGGTCTCACCGATCCGGCATCTCGACGAGATCTACTCCGATCCCCACACCGCCGCGCTCGGAATGGTCGGAACCGTCGACCATCCGACGCTCGGACCGTTGAAGCAAGTGGCCTTTCCGGTCAACTTCTCCGGCCAGAGGCCACGTCTGACGTCGGCGCCGCCCGTTCTCGGCGCCGACAACGACGAAGTCCTTGGTACCGCTCAGGCCAGCCCGCTCAACGCAGGCGGTGTGTTGTCGTCGCGCCAAGCGATGGCCTCGGCAAGCGTCGTGAGGTCGTAGTCCGGTCCGCTGACGCCGACGGTGAAGAGCGAGACACCGTCGGCGACCAGGTCAGCAGCATTCTCGAGCCCAGGCCACGGAACCGAGTGCTCTACTTCCAGCGGGTTCCGGCCTACGTCGGCGCAATGGTCGGAGAGGATGCCTGACTTGCGCAGGTGTGTCTCGCGGTCACCGAAGCTGTGCCAGACGTCGGCGTACTCGGCGACCAAGCGCAGGGTCTTCTTCTCGCCGCCACCGCCGATGAGGACCGGGATGTTGCGCGTCGGCGGCGGGTTGCCCTTCGCCAGGCGGCCCGTGATGCGGGGGAGGTATTCGCCCAGCAGTTTCAGCCGTGAACCGGGAGTGCCGAAGTCGTATCCGAACTGGTCGTAGTCCTTCTCGAACCAGCCGGCACCGATGCCGAGGATCAGGCGTCCGCCGCTGATGTGGTCGACGGTTCGCGCCATGTCGGCGAGCAGATCCGGATTGCGGTAGCCACCACCGGTGACCAGGGCGCCGATTTCGACGCGTTCGGTCTGCTCGGCCCAGGCGCCGAGCATGGTCCAGCATTCGAAGTGGGCGCCGTCGGGATCGCCGGTCAACGGGTAGAAGTGGTCCCAGTTGAAGACGATGTCCACCCCGGCGTCCTCGGACCGCAAGACGGCGTCGCGTATCAACCCGTAATCGGGTGCGTGCTGGGGTTGGAGTTGAACACCGATGCGTACCGGACGAGTCATGCCACGCTCCTGACGAGAGGAATGGTTGTCTTCTCCCATCATGGCCGGGTGTGCGCGGTACCGCTACCGCCGCCGTCGGTGACGGGTTTGCCCGCACTTGTACCCACCCCTTTTCGAGCGAACGGTACTTTCGGCGCCTTAGATCGACTGAACATGCCGTTCGCTCAAACAGGGGGGCGGGCAGAAACAGGGGGCAGGCAAAAACAGGGGGCAGGCAAAAACAGGGGTGGTCTGCCCACAGCAGACAGGCGGGGCCGCGGCACTGCCGCGCCGGTAGGAATGGATTCATGACTACTGAAGCGCCCACCGATACCGGCTACCGTGACCTGTTGACAGACAGGCTCTTCCGACAGCGAACGATTCTGCTCACCGGCGAGGTCAACGACGCCATGGCCGAACGGGTGTGTTCGGAACTGGTGCTCCTCGCCACCACCGACCCCAAGCGCGACATCGTGCTTTACATCAATTCACCCGGCGGATCGGTGTTTGCCGGCCTGGCCATCTACGACACTATGAAGCTCATCCCCAACGACGTCGTGACGGTCGCGATGGGCTTCGCCGCCAGCATGGGCCAGGTGCTTCTCTGCTCCGGCACCCACGGCAAGCGAATCAGCCTGGCGCACAGCCGCATCATGATGCACCAACCTTCGGCGGGTATCGGTGGCACTGCGGTGGACATTGCGATCCAGGCCGAGAGCCTCGAGCTGATGAAGCGTCAATCGCAGGAAATCCTCGCCGCCGAAACGGGCCGGACCGTCGAAGAGATCGAGACCGACAGCGATCGGGATCGCTGGTTCACCGCCGAGCAGGCGCGCGAGTACGGAATCGTCGACCGCGTCGTGACGTCCTTCGCCGAGATCGCACCGCAAGCCACCTTCCCCAAGATCGGATTGTGACGTCATGTCCCAGTAAACGATTCCCAGTGTCATCGAGCGAACACCAACGGGTGAGCGATCTTTCGACATCTTCAGCAGGCTGCTCAACGAACGCATCGTCTTTCTCGGCACAGAGATCGACGACGGCGTCGCCAATGTCGTGATGGCTCAGATGCTGCATCTGCAGGCCGACAACCCGGATCGCGAAATCGGTTTGTACATCAACTCTCCCGGCGGTTCCACCACGGCGATGCTCGCGATCTACGACACCATGCAGTTCTTGAAACCGACGATTTCGACGTACTGCATGGGTCAAGCGGCTTCGGCTGCTGCAGTGCTTCTGGCCGCAGGTACTCCGGGCCATCGGCATGTTCTTGCCCATTCGCGGGTGCTGCTGCACCAACCGTCGACGCAAGGTAGCGGCACCATCTCGGACCTCGCGCTTCAAGCAGCCGAGATCCTGAGAATCCGGGAGCAGACCGAGGCGATTCTGAGTAAGCACACCGGTCAGAGCGTCGAGCGGCTCCGTAAGGACACCGATCGCGACAGGATCTTCACTGCCGACGACGCTATCTCCTACGGACTGGCTGACACCCTCATCGAAGGGAACTGATCAGGCTGCCATCAGGACGGGACCGGAGATCGGGGCGGGAGAATGTCCGAAGGTGAGGGAGTTGAGCGCAACGATCCTGTTACCCGCTCGGAACAGCAGGTGCTCGAGCGGCATCCCGAGCGCTTCGCAGATGGCGCGCAGAATTTCCGACGACGGTTCCTTCTTGCCCCGTTCGATCTCGGAGAGGTACTGCTTCGACATCCCGACCTTTGCGGCTACGTCGTCGAGAGTTCGGTCCTGATCGCGTCTGACCTCCCGCAGCACTCGTCCGTAGGCTTCACGAATCAGCGGGGGTTTGCGCACGGCGACAGCCGGATCGGGGAGTTCCGACTCACCCTTGACCAGGACCAGTCTGCGCGGCGCATCCATAGGCCGAGTATTCCAGCCGACCGGTTCGCACACCACCCGGTTCACCGAGGGCTGACATCTAGTCCGTTCGAACACCACCGGCAAGAAACATCGCTCGAAGAACGAAGGTCGCCTCGGGTCCGATGATCTCACCGACCAGGCTCGTGTAGCGGTCGACGAACTCGGGCCCGTGGGAGGCCTCGTCGGAAGTGGGGTCGCCGAGGTGGTGCGCAAGTTCGTGCAAGACAACGAATTCGCGTAGCGCCCACCGGCCGTCACGGTCGTCCGGGACGGCGATGACGTCGTTCGAGTAGTGAGCGGCGGCATTGCCGGCGCGGGAGCGTACGGACACCGGAACGGTTGCGCGAGGCCAGGTCGCGAGTACCCAGTTCAGCCCGAGTAGCTGATCGCAGTACGCCTGGACCGACTCGACGGAACCGAATTTGCGCTCGACCGGCAACGTGATGGTGGAACCCATGACCTCGACGCTCCGAAGTCCGCGCTCGTCGGCGCGATCGAACATGGTGCGCACCAACGTCTCTGCCTCGTAAACGGCGCTCCGCTGCGTATCCCTCACGAGTCGAGCTGCCCGCGCACCCCGCCGATCTCCGGCAGGTTTCCCAGACGTGCGGAGCGCGCCGCCCGATCACCCGCTCGTCGAGCATGCGAGGAGTGCCCGGCACTCGCGCGGCCACCACCCCGCCACGTCCCGCGCGCTTTGGAGTTGGACGAGTAGTAGTCCTTGAGCTCGATTTCCTTGTTGCGCAGCACGAGTGCGGTTTCCGAAGACGACGTGGCAGATTCTGCGATCGCTGCCTTCTCCGTCTCCTGCTTCGTCTCGGCCAACCGAGCGCCGATGCGGGACGCGTACGCCATCTGGAAGTTCAGGCGCGCCGTCACTCCGGCCACCGGCTTGCGGACCTGCGTGTTGACGCGTCGTCGTCCACGAGTTTCGACGACGGTCCGCACGGATGTTTCGCCGCGGTACGCCCCGGAGCGCACGTACGCGTCGGAGTCACGGACCATCTGGAAGAGCAGGCTCGAGTACAGCGCTTCGCACACGTCGATGTCACCGGCGAAGCCGTAGGCGTAGATGACGGCCGACGTCTGCGCGATGTCGCACTGTACGTCGTTGGCAGCGGCGATCGCGATGAACAACTGGGCGTACGTTCGCAGCCCGCGCTTGCCCGGTTCGCCGATGGTGATGAGCCGCTGAGTGGGTGTGGCACGTTTTTCCGAGGACGCGGTGTGCGCCCGCGCGACCGCCAGGTCGATCGCGGAACCGGTGGCCAACCGCTGCGCGGCGGCCATGAAGGCTTCACCTTCGTGTGGATTGTCGGTGGACTCCGCTTGGCGAAGCAGCGCACCGATGCGGGTCAGCATCTTCTCCGAACTCACCGTGAAAGACTACGCTCGCGCGCCGACACGGACGTTTATGCTGCTAGCGCACACGCTCACCCTCAACTTGGATCGTCCGGCACGTTCCTGCCGGTAGAAGGGATCAACCCCGTCATGGCTTCAGTGACTTTCGAGAGCACCACCTGCCTGTTCCCCGGATCGAACACCCCGGCAGTGGACAAGCTCGACCTCGAGATCGAGGACGGCGAGTTCCTCGTCCTCGTCGGACCATCCGGCTGCGGAAAGTCGACCACCCTGCGCATGCTCGCCGGGCTCGAAGACGTCCACAGCGGGCGCATCCTCATCGGCGACCGCGACGTCACCGGTCAGGAACCGAAAGAGCGCGACATCGCGATGGTCTTCCAGAACTACGCGCTGTACCCGCACATGTCGGTGGCCGAGAACATGGGTTTTGCGCTCAAGCTCGCCGGAACCAACAAGACGGAGATCCGCGCCCGCGTCGAAGAGGTCGCGAAGATGCTCGATCTCGAGCCGTACCTCGACCGCAAGCCCAAGGCGCTGTCCGGTGGTCAGCGTCAGCGAGTGGCGATGGGCCGCGCCATCGTCCGCCAGCCGCAGGTCTTCCTCATGGACGAGCCCCTCTCGAACCTCGACGCGAAACTCCGTGTTCAGACACGCACGCAGATCGCTCAGCTGCAACGACGCCTCGCGACGACGATGGTCTACGTGACCCACGACCAGGTCGAGGCCATGACGATGGGTGACCGCGTCGCAGTCCTCGAAAAGGGAATCCTGCAGCAGTGCGCCTCGCCGCGCGAGCTCTACAACAAGCCGAAGAACGTCTTCGTCGCCGGCTTCATGGGTTCACCCGCGATGAACCTGTTCACCCTCCCCGTCGTCGACGGCGGCGTCGCATTCGGTGACGGGATCGTTCCGGTTCCGCGCGAGACGATGAACGGTGTCGTCGAAACCGAGGTTGTTCTGGGTATTCGCCCCGAGCACCTCGAGATCGCCGCCGAAGGCCTGCCGATGGAGGTCGACGTCGTCGAGGAACTCGGTTCCGACGCCTACGTCTACGGACGCACCACGATCGGCGGACGGTTGCAGCAGATCGTTTCGCGTGGTGACTGGCGCAACCCGCCGCAGAAGGGCGAGCGAGTCAACCTGCGCGTCGACCCTGAGAAGGTGCACATTTTTGCCACCACCGACGGGCGTCGCCTGGGTTAGGCGGACCTGTCAAACGACACATGACCGATTCAGGTTCGGCGTAATACCCACAAGTAGGGGTGTCTCGTGCCACAGTAGGGGCCGATGCCGGGAGCCGGCACCCATGGCGCATGCCGTGAGCCGGCTCTCGGTGACCGTCTATTTGTCATACACATACGGGGAGCGAATCCATGGTTCTGAACTCGAAGGCGATGCGCCGCGCTGCAATTGCAGCCACGGCAGCGTCCATGCTGGTACTGGCAGGCTGCTCGTCCGATTCGGACAAGGACAGCGGAACCAGCACCACGGCCGCATCCGGGGGATCGTCCTCGAGCGAAGGCCGCGGACCCATCACGATCGTCGAGGGGCAGGATGCCCTGAACGAGGCGCTCGAAAACATCATCACCGACTGGAATGCGGAGCATCCGGACGAGAAGGTCACGCTCAAGCCGCTGGCCAAGGAAGCCAACGCGCAGGTCGACGACATCACCCAGCGCATGCAGGCCAAGAGCGACGAGTACGACCTCATCGGCGTCGACGTCGTCAACACCGCTCAGTTCGCCGCAAACGGCTGGCTGCTGCCGCTCGAGGGTGACCTCGCGATCGACGAGTCCGGCCTCCTGCCGTCGACCGTCGCTTCGGGCACCTACAACGGCAAGCTCTACGCAGCGCCGAAGAACACCAACGCCGCGTTCCTGTACTACCGCAAGGACCTCGTCGAGAAGGCTCCCACCACGTGGGCCGAGCTCAAGGAAAACTGCCCGAAGGCTGTCGAAGCCGGCATCTCCTGCTACATCGGTCAGTTCAAGAACTACGAGGGCCTGACGGTCAACACCACCGAGATCACCAACGCTTTCGACGGCCCGTGGGTCGGCCCGGACGGACTCACCCCGGCCATCGACGACAAGACGAAGGCAGGCGTTCAGTCGATCGTCGACAACTTCGCCGACAACACCATCCCGCAGGAAGCACTGACCTACTCCGAGGGCGAGTCGCAGACCGCGTTCGGTGACGGCAAGGCACTCTTCATGCGCACGTGGTCCGGCTTCTCGGTCGACGGTGAGAAGACCTCGGTTGCCGGCAAGTACGGCTACACCGTTCTTCCGGGTGTCGACGGACCGGGCGCTTCGACCGTCGGCGGCTACAACGTCGGCATCAGCGCGTACTCCGACGCGCCGGCAACGGCTCGTGACTTCCTCGAGTTCATGCAGACCAAGAAGTCGCAGACGTACTTCACCGAGGTCGGCGGCGCACCCGTCCTCTCGGCTGTCTACGACGACCCGGCAGTGCTCGCCCAGTTCCCGTACTTCGCGACCCTGAAGGAAGCACTCGCTACCGCTCAGCCGCGCCCCGTCACGCCGTACTACACGCAGGTGTCGAAGTCGATCTCCGACAACACCTACGCTGCTATTCGCGGCGAGAAGACCGTCGAGCAGGCTTTGGCGGACACCAAGGCCGGCATCGAAACCGCCGGTAACTGATCTACCAGGAGCAATAAGCAATGGCAGAACCGCAGGATCCTTCCGCGGCTGTGCCTACCAACCCCACGGTCGGGGCCGGTTCAACCGGTCCCGACCGTTCGGGCGTTGGTGGGAGACACCGTGCACCGGAACCGCTAGAAGAGCCGTCGGCATCCGAGGCAGCAGGGACATCCCTGACCAAGGTTCTGCCTGACCTTGCAGCTACTCCACCCCCACCGACCTCGCCCCCGCCTGCGTCGGCCGACAAGCCGAAGAAGCGTCGACGAGTTCCGGTGTGGGCGTTCGTCGCACCGTCGCTGATCGTTCTCGCCGTCATCATTCTGTATCCGCTCGGACGAGCGATCTGGATGTCGATGCACAGCGACGGCAAGAAGCTCGACCCCGAGACCGGCATGTTCGTCACCGGTCAGTTCACGTGGTTCGAGAACTACAAGAACTGGATCACCCAGTCCTGCAACACCGCCAACGGCTCGATTCCCTGCCCGCCCGGCACGCTCGGATCGCAGTTCTGGCAGTCGATCGGAAATACGTTCGGCTTCACCGTCGTCACCGTCCTGCTCGAGACGGTGATCGGTCTGTCGATGGCGCTGATCATGGCCAAGACGTTCCGCGGCCGCGGTTTGCTCCGCGCCTCCGTGCTGATTCCCTGGGCCATCCCCACCGCCGTCACCGCGAAGCTCTGGTTCTTCATCTTCGCCAACGACGGCATTGCCAACAAGATCCTCGGCACCAACATCCTGTGGACGGCGGATCCCTGGCCGGCACGATTCGCGATCGTCGTCGCCGACGTCTGGAAGACCGCGCCGTTCATGGCGTTGCTGATTCTCGCGGGTCTGCAGATGATTCCCGCCGACGTCTACGAGGCCGCCAAGGTCGACGGCGCGACGGCCTGGCAGCGATTCCGCATGATCACGCTTCCGCTGGTCAAGCCCGCACTCATGGTGGCCGTGCTCTTCCGCACGATGGACGCGCTGCGCATGTACGACCTGCCCGCGATCATGATGGGATCCAATCCCGCCACCTCCACCATCTCGGTTCTGGTGGTCGATCAGATGCGCGTCGGCGCCAATTCGGCGTCGGCCCTGTCCACCATCACGTTCCTCATCATCTTCGCTGTGGCCTTCATCCTGGTCCGATTCCTCGGAGCCAATGCGGTCAGCACGCAGGAAAAGCAGCGGAAGGGGGAGCCGGTATGAACAAGGCACTACGCGGCAAGATCGGCACCTACATCGGCGTCGTACTGATCATCGTGTGGGGACTCGCTCCCTGCTACTGGATGATCGTGACGGCGTTGCGCGACCCGGCTGACACGTTCTCGACGTCGCTGTGGCCCACCAATCTCACGCTGTCCAACTTCACCGCGGCGCTCGATCCCGACGCGAAGGTGAACTTCACCCGGGCACTGATGAACAGCCTCATCATCGCGGGCGCGACCACGCTGATCGCCTTGGTCATCGGTGTGTTCACCGCCTACGCGCTCTCGCGATTCGATTTCCGTGGCAAATACTTCGTCACCGGAATCATCCTCGGCGCGTCCATGTTTCCGGTCGTCGCTCTCGTGACCCCGCTGTTCCAGTTGTTCACCGACATCGGCTGGATCGGCAGCTACAAAGCGCTGATCATCCCGAACATCTCGTTCGTGCTGCCGCTGACGGTCTACACGCTGACGTCGTTCTTCTCCGAACTTCCGTGGGAGCTCGAAGAAGCGGCGCGTATCGACGGCGCCACCCGTGGCCAGGCGTTCCGTCTGATCATGCTGCCGCTCGCCGCGCCGGCCCTGTTCACCACCGCGATTTTGGCTTTCATCGCAACGGTCAACGAGTACCTGCTTTCGCTGCAACTCTCGAGTGACAAAACCGCGCCCGTCACGGTGGCGATGGCCAAATTCTCCGGAACCGACCCATTCGTCACGCCGTACACCTCGATCATGGCCGGCGGAACCCTTGTGATGATCCCGCTGGTCATCATGGTTCTCATCTTCCAGCGACGCATCATCGCCGGTCTGACCGCAGGCGGCGTCAAGTCGTGATGCGCGCCTGCGCGCGGTTTCGATGAGGCGGGCTTCGCGCGCCCAGCGCATGGAGCTGATCGCCGGCTTCATCTCGGTCTTCGCCCTCATGGCGTTGATCGGCGCTGTGGTCGCGATCGTCAAGGGCGACCCCGGCGTGATGCCGTCTTTGGTGCTGCTCGGTTGCGTCGTCGCTCTCGGGCTGGCGTTCCGCGGATATCGGAACGCGGTCCGAGCAGAACGTCGCGAGTAGCCAGCCCGGTAGGGTGACATTTCGGTATCGCAGTTGCCGGGAGTTATCTGATCGAGATATCACCCTGGTGGAATGGTGCCGGTAAGTCCGGATCCACGACCGGGAGTGTTGAGTGAGTCCATCGAACAGATCGAGTGCGACGGGTGGCGATCAGTCGTCGGCTCGATCGGGCAAGTCGGCTAATTCCCCACGGTCGAGCAAGTCGGCCAAGCCGGAGAAGAAGCAGCGCTCCAAGTGGCGGTACGTCCGGCGGACCATCTACGTTCTCGTGCTCCTGATGATCATCGTGCCTGCGTCGGTTTTTGCTGTCGCGTACAGCCGGACCGATGTCCCGCGCCCCTCGGACATGCAGACCAATCAGGTGTCCACCATCTACATGGCCGACGGCACGACCGTGCTCGGCAAGGTGGTGCCGGCGGAGGGAAACCGCACCGAGGTCGCGTTGTCGGCCATCCCGATTCACGTCCGCGATTCGGTGCTCTCGGCGGAGGATCGCAACTTCTACACCAACCCCGGCTTCTCGATCTCCGGATTTGCTCGCGCTGCCCGAGACAACGTGATGGGCAAGGAAAGCGCCGGCGGTGGCTCGACGATCACTCAGCAATACGTGAAGAACGTCTTGGTCGGTGACAAGCGCAGTATCGACAGGAAGCTGCGTGAGCTTGTCATCTCCGCCAAGATGGCGCGCGAATGGTCCAAGGACGACATTCTTGCCGCGTATCTCAACACCATCTACTTCGGTCGCGGTGCCTACGGCATCGCCGCCGCGTCGAACGCGTACTTCGACAAGCCGGTCAGTGAGCTGAGCGTCGAGGAAGGCGCAGTTCTCGCTTCCGTCATCCAGAGCCCTTCGTTCCTGGACCCCGAGACCAATCTGTCCGCGCTGCAAGCGCGCTGGGACTACGTTCTCAACGGCATGGTGGAACTGGGCAGCCTGACCAAGACGGATCGCGACGCGATGCAGTTCCCGGCTGTCGCCCCCGCCAATCGGCCGACCGATCTGAACCAGGCGCCCGGACCCGAAGGCCACATCAAGACTCAGGTACTCAAGGAACTGGCCGAGGCCGGTATCAGCGACCAGACGCTGAACACCGCTGGTCTGCAAATCACGACAACCATCGACCCGGTTGCGCAGGAAGCTGCGCTTGGCGCCGTCAAGCGGAATCTCGACGGTGAACCGGAAGACCTGCGGACCGCAGTAGTGTCCATCGACCCCAAGACCGGTGGCGTCGACGCCTATTACGGCGGTGACGACGGAGCGGGATTCGACTACGCCCAGGCGCCGCTGCAGACCGGTTCAGCGTTCAAGGTCTTCGGCCTGGTCGCAGCATTGATGGAAGACATTCCGCTGTCCGCACGGTTCGACAGTTCACCGCTCACGATCAACGGTGTGACCATCGGAAACGTCGGCGGCGAATCCTGTGGTCGATGCACCATCGCCGAGGCACTCAAGCGTTCGCTGAACACCAGCTTCTACCGGTTGATGCTCTCGATGGAGAACGGTGCCCAGAAGATCGCCGACGCCGCCCATCTGGCCGGCATCCCCGAACAGATTCCCGGACTCGACTACCCGACGCTCACACAGGAGGGTGGTCCGCCGGAGAACGGAATCGTGCTCGGCCAGTATCAGTCTCGTGTTATCGACATGGCATCCGCGTATGCGACGCTCGCCAACTCCGGTGTGTACCAGCAGCCGCACTTCATCCAGAAGGTCGTGACGGCCGAAGGTGAAGTCCTGCTCGATCGCCCGGTCTCTCCCGGTGAGCGTCGTCTCGATGCTGCCGTTGCCGACAACATCACGCAGGCAATGCTGCCGATCGCGTCGTACTCGAACGGTCACGCGCTCGCCGGTGGACGCCCGTCTGCTGCCAAGACCGGCACCGCGCAGTTGGGTGACACGGGGCAGAACAAGGATGCGTGGATGGTCGGTTACACGCCGTCACTGTCCACCGCGGTGTGGATCGGAACTTCCGACGCTCAGGCCATCACCAACTCCTACGGCGGCTTGATCTACGGCTCCGGAGTGCCTGCGGACATTTGGAAGAGCACGATGGACGGCGCGTTGAAGGGCTCCGACTGGGAGAGCTTCCCGTGGCCCGATCCCATCGGCGGGCAGGCCGGCGTTCCCGCCAACTCCGGTGTGACCTCGGGTGACGGGACGGGCACGCCCACGACGGGCGCGGCCGCTCCCCCAGCGCCCATCGAGGTGCCCGGCCTGCCGCCGATCGAAGTGCCGCAGCTTCCCCAGTTGCCGCGTCAGATCGAGATCTTGCCTGGCATCGTCATCCCGCTACCGGGCTGACACAGCGCTCGATTTCCGGCTCTCAGGCCTGATCGTCGAAGAGACCGAGCTGGGTCGGCGCTGCATCCTTGGCGGGAAGTACGACGACGCGCAGTCCGCGCCTGAGGTTGCGAATCGCGTGCGTCCACGCGCGCTTTTCGCCCGCACACAGGTCGGTGTCGTCGTCCTTGCGCCGGATGGACTCGGTCAACGCCTCGTGCCAGGCCGTCTCCTGCTCCTGGCTGATCCTCAGGTAGTCGAGAATGGTGTCGCGGTCGTGCTCACAGATCACGGCAACCTCTTCGGCGCTGAGCTCGCCCGTTCCGTCCGCGTCGAGTTCGAGGAGCGCCATGAGCGCCGGAGGAAATTCGTGGCACTCGTGTGATTCGTATTCGGCACCGGGATCTTCGTGCTCGGAGGCCATCCCGTCGTTGAAGGCGGTGTCTCCGGTAGCGCGAATGGGTTGCCCGCCCAGTTCTTCGGCGAGTTCGTCGGATGCTTCGGCCAATTCGGCGAACGAGCGCAGAGCCCGCAGGAGGTGCTCGGCGACGAAGGGTGCGCCGTCTACGCGGACCACGCCCAGCACACTCTGCTCGACGAGAATGAGTTTGATGGTCGGCCACTGCCGATTGAGCTGGGCGAGAACAACAGCAGCGTTATCGACGTTCTCCACCGAATGCACGACCCGCGAGAACACCTCCACGTACTCGTCGTCCTCGAGGACACGAACATAGGTGACCTGCTCACCGCGGACGAGCGGGATGTCGCCGTCGTCGTCACGCTTGGGTGGATGGCCGAGAAGGCGTTCGACGGCCCCGTCGACCAGGATCCGCAGCATGTCACCCGAACCCGAGGGAGCGTGCGACGGCGTCGTGGCGAACGCCGGCGTCGACTCGCGTCCACTGGTGCTGGCACGCAGGAATGACGGGTGCGCAATGCTCCACATCTCGCGGAAGACACGCAACACCTTGGTCACCAGTTCCTCGGGACGAGTGCGGTCGACGTCGATGTAGAAGGACATGGACCCGTTGCCCTCGGGCTCGTGCTCGCACAGATCGGGAGCGCTGAACCCCATGTCGAGCAGCGCGGAGTGATCTTCCGGTTCGAGCATCCGCAGTGGATGCAGAAACCTGTTGGAAGGGACTTCACAGCGCACGGAGGTCTGGTTCCACGCGAAGAACTGGATGCACGCGGGTGCGTCTGCCAGTTCGTCCATGCTGTCGTAATGCGACTCCACCACGAGAGTGTCGTCGTCCTCCATCACGGAGATGTAGCGAGCGAGATGAGTCTCGAAAGTAGTCCAGGCACTCAGGATTTCCAGATCGAAAGTATTGTCCGACATCGTCGCTCCTCTGGTCCGGGGGGCGCATGGGGCCCTACCGACGACTCGCCGAAACCCCTGCTTTTCAAACCCCGCCTACGACGGTAGTCCCGGGGTCCGACAGTGACAGTGTTCGTAGTATCCGAAGCGACCGTGTTTCCAGTCAGGGAATTATCTTCCGAGCCTGCAGATTGGCGAAGATGTCGAGGAACATCGCTTCGGTGTCGACGTGGCGGTGAAATCCGAACCGCCGAGCTTTCGATCCGTCAGCGAAAAAGTCGTAGTCCCATCCGAATACGAAGTCACCGAACCCCCAGGACGAGACATCGGAATACGGGGTCCGAGCAAGTTGGTGTTCCTCGACGAGTTCATCCCACACCGACTCCTTGTCCGCCATTGCGACATCGAGGGACATCGGGAGCGGAGGTGCGACGTCCATGTCGAAGAAGGCTGCGATCTTCGGCCACATCTCCTGCCAGCGAAACAGGTCGCCGTTGTTGATGTTGAACGCCTGATTTGCGCACTCGGGATTGGTCGCGGCCCAGACCGTTGCTTCGGCCAGGAGTCCGGCGTCGGTCATCTCGATCAAGCTGGTGTACGCGCCGGGTTTGCCGGGAAACCGGAGTGGGACACCCAGTTTCTTCGAGATGGTCGCGTAGACGGCGATGACCATCGCGAGGTTCATCGGGTTGCCCAACGCGAATCCGGAGACGACCGAGGGTCTGATCGCCGACCACGTCCACGACTTGCCGAGCTGCCTGCGTTCGAGGAACTGCTGTTGGTCGACGTTGAACTCGGGTGGCATGTGCGGTGGATCGCTCTCGCGGGCCGGAGTTTTGAACGGTCCGAGATGTGCCCCGTAAACCTTGTAGCCCTGCATCAGGCTGACGTGCTCGAGTCCGCCGGCAACGGGTTCGATGGCGTCGAGAGTGTTGACCAGCATCGCCAAGTTGGGCGGAACCAGCTCGGCCCATGTCGGGCGGTCTTGATAGGCGGCGTAGAAGACGTGGGTGACGTCGTCCAGTCCGCTCAGTGCCGCTGCAGCCCGGGAAGGATCGAGCAGGTCGACTGCGATGTGTTCGACCCGGTCGGTGTTCGTGCCGCCTCGGCGCGAGAGTCCGATGATCTTCCATTCGCCGGTTGATTCGAGGTGATCGATCAAGTTCCCACCGATCACACCTCGGGCTCCGACCACGAGTGCGACTTTATTGTGATGCACCATTTCAGCCTCCCATTGGAATATCGCGATGTTGCGATATAGGGAGTGAACCATATATATCGGCATTTCGCGATCTAGCGGTATGATCTCGAGCATGGAAGACGCAACAACCGAGTGGGAAACGGCGTTCAAGGCGCTGGCCAACCCGATGCGTGTACAAATCCTGCAGTGGTTGAAAGACCCCGGGAGCTTTCCCCCTCAGCTCGAGCCTGCCGAGGAGGTCGGAGTGTGCCTCAAGCACATACAAGCGAGGGCGAAGGTGTCGCAGTCGACTGCGTCTCAGTACATGGCCGCACTCCAGGCTGCGGATCTGGTCACCACCACACGAATCGGCCAGTGGAGGCATTACAAACGAAACGAGCAACAGATCGAGAAGCTTGCTGCATTCATCAGGCAGGGCTTGTAGGTACCAGCACCTGACCGATCCCTCCGGAACCGCGGACGTTGTGGCAAAACCTCACATCGCCGGAGCTGTCGGTATGTGCATTGTGGTCGTTTCTCGGGTTGCTCGCGGTCCTTACGCTCGGCAGAGGAGTCCGGCGAGGAGAGGCATGCGATGAGTCGTGAGAGCTGGGTGGGCCGTGATGCCCGATCCATCGCCGAGGCCGTGCGGTCGGGTCAGGCGTCGGCGCGGACCGTCGTCGAAGATCATCTCGCACGGGTCGACGAATGCAACGGCGAGCTCAACGCACTGGTCACCGTGTGCGCCGAGGACGCGCGTGCGGCCGCAGACAACCTGGATGAACGTCGCCTTCTCGGCGAGACACTCGGCCCCCTTGCCGGGGTTCCGTTCACGGTCAAGGACTTGATCGCTACTGCCGGCGTGCGTACCACCGCCGGTTCTCGCACTCTGGCGGACAACATACCGGCCGTCGACGCCCCGGCCGTTGCAGCGTTCAAGGCTGCCGGCGCAATCCTGATCGGCAAGACCAACACGCCGGAATTCGGCGCGTGCGGCCTGACTCGCAACGAATTGTTCGGAACCACGGCCAGCCCGGTGCGACCGGACGGCGTCGTCCGGTCCCCCGGCGGATCGAGTGGCGGCGAGTCCGCGTCGGTTGCTGCCGGAATGAGCGTGCTCGGACTCGGTACGGATTTTGGTGGTTCGGTGCGTTGGCCCGCCCACTGCACCGGGCTCACTTCGGTTCGCCCGACGCTCGGCCGTATCGACCCTGAAGGGCAATACCCCGGCGTGCTTTCGGATGGACGGGTACTCGCCAATCCGGCGACGATGCACGGCACGATCCAGACCATCGGCCCCCTGGCCCGCAACCTCGGTGATGCGACGCTTGCGCTGCGCGTCCTGTCGAAGCCGCATTTCTCGTGGACCGAGCCGGACTCGGTCGACGTCGAACACCTCGACATCCGCTGGGCACCCGGCGAAGGGACCATGCCTGTCGACGAAAAAATCCTGTCGGCGGTTCGCTCGGTGGCGAACAACCTGGACGCGAGTGAGTACGACGGTCTGGCTCTGCCGCGGGCCAACGCGCTTTTCGGCGCGTTGCGATCGGTCGAGACCCATGCGGACATCCACTCTCTCACCGCAGGTTCAGCGCACTCTTTCGACGCGGACATCACTGCCATGCTTGCCGCAGGCCATGATCGGAGTTCAGCCGAGGTGGAAGCGCTGTGGGCGGATCGTGCGATGTTGATCGCCGACTTCCTCGGCGAGATGGGCGACGTGCTGATTCTGCCGGTTGCGTCGGTGCTCGCTCCGCCGCTCGGTGTGGAGAGCTTCGAGGTGGGCGGTCGTGAACTCACGTGGATGGACGCGCTCGCGAGTTGCCGGGCGATCAGTGTGCTCGGCCTTCCGTCGGTCGTGGTTCCGGTAGGACTCTCCCGCAACGGTTTACCGGTCGGAGTGCAAGTGGTGGCGCGGCCGTTCCACGAGCACGTTGCGCTGTCCGTGGCGGCGCGAATCACGTCGAATGCGCAAGCTCTAGTCTGACTTCCATCTTTCGGTTTCGGCTGCGAAACGTGTTGCGTACGAGTCGGCCAGGTCGTGAAGCGTGGTGACGCAGTCGCCGTAGTACGTCGGTGCATGCATGGTAGCCAGAATCCGCGGCTCGAGGTCGGCCAGGGCGCGGATCGTGGGTTCGAGATCCGGGGTGAGGCAGGTGGCGTGGCCCAAGTCCTCGGCTTCCAAAGCGGGACCGACGATTTCGTGCTCGGTAGTCGCGGGGTGGTGCCCGAACGCAGTGAAGAGATCTCCGCAGAACAGCGTGGACGTCGTCTCCTCGAACATCAGGCCCGCGTCCCAACCGTGCGGGACGTGCGGGGTGTCGATGTGGCGAACGCGGCGCCTGCCGGTTTCGAGTACGTCGCCGTCCTGCAAGGGAAGTGGCGCCCGATCGGCCAGATCGTTGACCTGAACGAAGCACCCCATCGCGCCGTGCGCCACTTGTGCTTCGGGGGCCGCCGCAAGCCAGGAGTTCATGGACCCGCACTCGTCGGCCTCGACGTGACCGAACGTGATCCATTTCAGACGGTCGATGTCGATCAGCGTGGAGAGTGCGTCGGAAGCCGAGGTGAACAACGCTCGCTGCCCGGTGTGGAAGAGCAAGGGTTCCTCGCCGTCGACGAGAAACTGGTTCATCGTGAGGTTCGCTTCGTCCACGAAGGTCGACAGTCGGTAGATGTCCGGCGCGATTTCGGTGATCGTGGTGGTCATCGCTGTGCTCCGATCAGGGCTGTTGTGCACGTCAATCTGTCTTCTCCAGCCTTCTCGCCGCCCCGCGCCTGCACAAGGCTCTGGAATAGTGGAGGACGTGTTCGTACTACTGCTGACAGGCCCGCCGGGCGCGGGGAAGAGTTCCGTGCTGACCGCGCTTCACGATCGACTCGGCGAGGCCGGGGTGAGCAACGCGATGATCGAGGTGGACGAACTCGAGCGGTGCTACCCGCCGCTGGGAACCGAGCGGGCAATCGCACACGTCGGGATGTTGTGCGCGTCGTACCAGGAAGCGGGGTACGAACTCCTGTTCCTCACGGCGACCGTCGAAGACGACGACTACGGGCATGCCTTGCTGGCCGCGACCGGCGCCGAGGGGCACCTGCTGGCGCGCCTCGAGGCCGATCCGGATACGTTGCGCACCAGAATCGTCGAACGTGAACCGGCCGGCTGGGCCGGGCTCGACGGTCTGGTGGAAGCGTCACAACTGCTGGCCGGTTCGATGCCGACGCTCAGTGGGGTCGACGTGGTTCTGAGCACAGAAGGCCGCGATCCCGAAAGTGTTGCCGATGATCTGGAAGCGGCTCTGCGAGAACGCAGTCCAGCGCTCTTAGCTGTCGGTGTTCAGAGCGGTGACCACTGAAGCGAACATCGTCGACTTGATTGCCCCCAGCGTGCCCGCATTCTTCGGGCCGATCGGCGCAACCATTTCGATGGCCTTGGCGGTCAAAGCGTCGACGGAAGCGGTGAAGTCCACCAAACCGGCTGCGAATGCGTCACTTCCGCCGTATCGCCGCCCCGTGGTCATGGCGACGATTGCCGACGCCGGGCTGAGCTTGGCCTGGATGAGAGCTGCCATTCCTTCGGTGAAGGGGATGTTGATGTCCACCTCCGGGAAGCAGTAGTAGCCGCGATCATCGCGCATGACGCGGTAATCGTGCGCGATGCCGAGCATGGCGCCCGCTCCGAAGGCGTGGCCGTTGATCGCCGCGACGGTGGGCATGGGGAACGTCAGCATCCGGGTGAACAGCGACTGGACTTGCTGCACATACCACTTCGCCTTGTCGCCGTTCGCGCCCAGCCAGTCGAGGTCGAGTCCGTTGGAGTAGAACTTGCCCGTCGCCGTGGTGACCAGGGCATGTGCGCCTTCGCTTAAAGCCTGGTCGAGCAGCTTGTCGACGGAATCGAGCCAATCCGGCGAGAATCGATTCTCGTCCTCGCCGAGATCGAGAACGGCGATCTTGTCTTCGAAGCGCAGAGTTGCGGTCATGATTGGCCTTTCCTGTTGCGGGGCTTGGGCAGTGGTGGGTCGAGATGCAGAACCGCTCGAACGGCGGCATCCAACCGCGCGCGCGCTGCGGCGTCGGGGACTCGCCAACCGTCGGCGCGTTTGGCGGGATGAATGAGCAGTCCGGTAGGCAGGCCGACAACACAGGCTTCGATTGCTTCGACGGCTCGGCCGTCCTTGCGGCCCCAGAGCGCGGTCGACAACCGGATGAACAAGTCGACCAGAGACCGGTCGAGTTGTGTGAGTTTCTCGGCGATGTCGGCAGGGACGTCGGTGCCGAGCAGTTCGTCGCGCTGAATCGTCAGCAGCAGCAACGCGGATTGTGGGTAGTCGAGCGCGAAGACGGCCGGAACTTCGGCGGCTGCGACGACGGCGGAAACCGCGGAGGTCGGCGCGGGGTCCGCGAGAGAGTCGTCCACTCTCGATTGCTGAAGCGCGAGAAATCGTTGCGCGGCACGCAGCCACGCGCTACCGACCAGTCCACTGCGAGAGCCGAATGCGTGATAGATCGCCCCGTTGGATACACCGGTGGCGTCGGAGACCGCCCTGACCGTGACAGCGCTCGGCCCGGCAGTGGCGGCAAGTTTTTCGGCAGCGTCGAGCAGCGTGTCGAGATCGTGGACGCGTGGCCGAGGCATGAACGCACAGTAACAGAGCGTCTGCTCTGTTACTAGTGTGCGGTCAGATCACCGAATTTGCGCGAAGATCCTCGATCTCCTCCGGGCGCAGGCCGAAGTCGGTGAGTACGCCGTCGGCGTCACCGCCGAGAGTCATGGGTGGCGCATTCCTGACGGGAAGGGTCTTGCCGTCCACCCAGAACGGTCCGCGGACAACGGGAATCGATGTTCCGTCGGCGCTCTGGGTCTGCTCGACCATCTGCAATGCCTCGACCTGCGGGTCGGAGAACACCTGATCGATCGAATGAATCGGGCCGCAGGGGATTCCGGCACCGCGGATCTCGGCGATCCACTGTGCGGCGCCCTTCGTGGTCAGTAGGTCCTCGAGTTCTTTGGTCAGTTGGTCTCGGTGCGCCAAACGTTCTTTACCCGTGGCATATTCGGCACGGAAGGCGAGATCGGGGTCGCCGATAACCGAGCACAGCGCGATCCAGTGCTTGTCCGAGCCGGTGGCAATGTTGATCGGGAAGTCGGCAGTGTCGAAAGCGCCGTACGGCGTGATCGTCGGGTGCGTATTGCCGTTCGGCGTCGACACCCGCCCGGTGCTCAGGTAGTCCTGCGCCTGGAAGGTCATGATCGAGATCGCGGATTCCAGCAACGAGGTCTGCACGCGGTGCCCACGACCATCGCGTCCGCGCGAAGCCAACGCCGCCGTGATACCCAGCGCCGCGTAGATGCCCGAGACCGTGTCGATGATGGGGATACCGACCCGCATCGGGGTCTGTTCCCCGGCGCCGGTGACCGACATCAACCCGGACATGCCCTGGGCCACCTGATCGAGTCCGGGCGCGAACTGGTCCGGGCCCACCGGGCCGAAACCACTGATGCTCATCACGACGAGACCCGGATTCTCCTGCTCGAGCGAATCGGGATCGAGCCCCATGTCGGCCAGCACTCCCGGACGGAAGTTCTCGACCAGCACATCCGCGTCGAGGGCCAGGCTGCGAAGCAGTTTCCGCCCGCGGTCACTGCGCATGTCGATGGCGATCGACCTCTTGCCGCGGTTCACGGAAGCGAAGTAGAGGCTTCGATCGCCGTCGAACGGCGGCCACTGACGCGAACTGTCGCCGGAGCCACGGGTTTCGACCTTGACCACGTCGGCGCCGAAGTCCGAGAGCAGCGACGTGCACAGAGGGCCCGCGAGAGCGCGGGTGAGGTCGAGAACTTTGATACCGCTGAGCAATTGGTCCATGGGAGAAACCTCGGTTCTGTGGTGTGCAACGTCGCCCACTCGATCCGTCGCACCATCTGCGTGAATTACCGCTGCAGTGATCGTCGGAGAGGGGAAGAATGAAGGTCAGGCCTGCTTTCGGCTGGGCTCGGTGACAACACTGGTCGAGAGCGCAAGGTGATGCGACGGCGACATTGCACAACTGCAGGGCCCGGATTTAGGCGCATTGTGTGACAGGCAGGATTGCGGTGGGCCGATACCGTGAACTCTCTACGGACGGCGATGCAAGCGGGAGGCGAGGCGATGCGCGACATTTCCACTCAGCTGGCGCAGTGGCACGCCCGCGGCGAGGATTTTGCACTGGCGACGGTTGTCCGTACCTGGCGATCCTCACCGCGCATGCCCGGTGCTTCGATGGCCGTCTCACGCTCCGGCGAGGTGGTCGGCAGCGTCTCGGGCGGGTGCATCGAGAGTGCGCTGTACGAGATCGCCCAGGAGGTTCTCGCCGACGGCACCAGCCGCGTCGAGGTCTTCAGCGTCTCCGACGACGACGCCATCGGAGTAGGGCTGACCTGCGGCGGAACCATCGAAGTGTTTGTCCAGGCCGTCGGAGCCGATTTCGCCGAGTTCGGTCAGGTCTGTGAACGAATCGAGGCCGATACGCCCGTCGTCGTGGTCACCGAAGTGCGTCCGGGAGCGCCGGCGCGGCACCTCGTCGTCGAGCACGGCCGACGCAGCGGGGATCTGGATGCCACGGAGGACGAGGTCTCCATCCTGTTGCGCACGATGGACACCGGTGAGTCCGTAGCCTTTGTCGCGCCGGCGGGAACTCTCATCGATTCGCAGCACGACTTGCTGGTCGAGATCTTCGCGCCGCTACCGAGGATGTACGTCTTCGGAGCCATCGACTTCGCCGCCTCGATGTGTACGTTGGGCGCCTTTGCGGGCTACCGAGTGACCGTCGTGGACGCACGGCCGGTCTTCGCGACACGGGCGCGCTTCCCCGACGCCCACGATCTGGTCGTGATGTGGCCACACAAGTTCCTCGAAACCGCACCGATCGACAACAAAACCGTCCTGGCCGTGCTCACTCACGACGAGAAGTTCGACATCCCCTTGCTCGAGATCGCGCTGCGTTCGCCGGCTGCGTACGTCGGCGCGATGGGAAGTCGTGCGACGCATGAGCGTCGGGTGGCGCTGTTGAAGGAGCGAGGCGTTACCGACGCCGAGTTGGGGCGTCTGCACTCACCGATCGGGTTGGATCTCGGCGCCAGGACGCCGGAGGAGACTGCAGTGTCGATCCTCGCCGAGATGACCAAGACCCTGCGCAATGCATCCGGTTTGGAACTGCGGGATCTGCAGGGGCCGATCCACCCGCCACCTCAGGAGAATCCGACCGCCCTGCATCGAACGGCCTGAGTCGACTGCGCTGAATTCGGACATCTTGTGTTCGGTGGGGATAGGATCGTTTCTTTCGTGAACCATCTTCCGTGATCCGAATGAAATCGAGGTGCCTGCCAAGTGGCAAACCCGACCGTACCGGCATCCGAGGTGAATGCTGTTCTCTCCGAACTTCTTCGAACCCCGCTCCTTCCTGGTGTTCGAAAGGTCGCCGGCGGCTGCGAAGACCCGACGGTAGCCCGGGTGGGATTCATGGCGGTTCCGGACATCGGACCGTGGCTGCGACACGGACAGTTGCTGATCACCACGCCGGAAACCCTCGCCCGGGTCACCGAAACCTTCAAAGCATTTGTCGGACGGTTGTCGACGCGCGGAGTTGCAGCGCTCGCCGTCCAATTCGGCGCAGACGGGGACACTCTCGCGCCGGAACTGGTCGACGCGGCCGAAAGCGCCGGCTTCCCGCTCCTGGTTTTTCACGGTGCGTGCGATCACCCTGCGGCGAGAGACCGTGAGCAGACGGAGTCGGCCCAGGTCGACGCCATGTTCGGGGCCGAGCGCTTGCGACGGCTGCTGGTCGACGTCGTGATGGGCGGCGGCGGCCTCCCACAATTGACCGAGGTCATCGCACGGGAGATGAAGGGCGCCGCCCTGATCACCACCTCGGACGGACGCGAGATCTGCCGCGCCGGGGATGCCGCGGAGCGCAAGCATCTGTCTGCCTGTCCCGCCGTCGATTCCACCGGTCGTCTGCGGACCGACACCGTCGAGGGCGGGTTGGGTCTGCACGAGTTCGACGGTCAATTCATCGCGGTGTCCGCGATTTCCGCCAATCACATCGACCACGGGCGTCTCGCGTTGTTCACCGGTGAGCGCGAGATGACGAGTTACGACCAGTACCTGGTCGAGCGAGCGGCGTCGGTGTGCGCGTTGGTCATCACCCGTGAGCAGGCCGTGGCGTCGGTGGAAGAACGCCATCGCGCCAACTTCGTTCACGACCTGCTCCTCGGCCGGGCCGGGGACCACGATCACGTTGTCTCCCACGCCAAGACGTTCGGTTGGGACTTCGATCGCCCGCTGGTGATCGTCTCGATCGAGCCGGACCCGATCGACGAACCGGCCTCTGCGGCGCCCGCTCGGCTGCCCGTCGTCGATCGCCAGGCGATGGCGTTCTCCGGGGCGATCGCCCACCGCGATCCCGGTGCGGCGGTGACCGCGCTGACGGGCGAGACGGTGATCGTCATGGGCGTCGGCACCGACACGATGGCATTGGTGCGGGACCTCGTCACGGTCGTTCGCGGTGAAGGTGGCGGCGGGAGAAGGCCGTTCAGTGTCGGGGTGTCCCGGCCGACAGCGGCGATCGACGCCGTCCCCGCGCTCTACAGTCAGGCGCGCACCGCACTGACCGTCGGACGCCGGATCTCCGGTCCGTGGACGGTGACTCAGTTCGACGATCTCGGTGTGTACAGACTGCTCAGTCTGGTCGAGGACGAAAACGAGCTGGAGACGTTCGCGCGGGAGACACTGCGGGAACTGACGGAGGAAACTGCCGAAGCGCAGGACATGCGCAAGACATTGGAAGTCTTGCTCGCGACCAACATCAACATCGCCGAGACAGCGCGCAAGCTCCACTTCCATTACAACACACTGCGTTACAGGGTCGTTAAGCTGGAGAAAATGCTTGGACCCTTCACGGCGCAACCCGAGCTACGGCTGGATCTGTCTCTAGCACTGAAGATAACCGCGATGCGCGGCATCAATCACTAATATTGCCAATCCGGGTCCGTGGGTTCTGGCAGATTGTCATCACGTCGATACCCCGGCGCTGTAATAGCGTTTCACTCCAGTCACGGTGTTTTGTGAGCTGGAGCACACTCAGCGTTCGGACACCTTCCTCTGCACGAAAGGTCCCATCATGCCGATTTGGACGTTGCACGGAGATGGAAAGAACATCAGACCGGGTGAAGTGGTCGCTCCCGGCGAGCGGCTCAGCTGGGGAAGAACCATCGGGCTGGGCAGCCAGCACGTGGTGTCGATGTTCGGCGCGACGTTCGTCTTCCCGATCATCATGGGGCTCAATCCTCAACTTGCCGTGATGATGTCGGGCTTTTGTACGCTCTTCTTCCTGCTGGTGGTCAAGGGACGCATTCCCAGCTACCTCGGTACGTCGGCGGCCTTTGTCGGCGGTATCGCCGCCATTCGTGCCCAAGGCGGAACGTCCGCAGAGGTGACCGGCGCGATCCTGGTGTCCGGACTGGTCCTGGCAGCCATCGGTATCGCGATCCACTTCCTCGGTGGCCGGGTCGTATTCAAGGTTCTTCCCCCGGTGGTGACCGGCGCAGTGGTGATGCTGATCGGATTCAACCTGGCACCCGTCGTCGCGGGGCTGTACTGGCCGCAGGACCAGTGGGTGGCTCTGATCGTCATGGTGGCCCTGATCGTCATGAGTATCGCGCTACGCGGCTTCATGGCGCGCATCGCCATCTTCCTGGCGCTGATCTTCGGCTACGTCCTCTCCTGGATCCTCGACCGGGTCTCGGGCACGATCACCTCGTACGACGCAGGCACTGGTCAGATCACCGAGCACTTCCGCGTCAACTGGGATTCGGTGCAGTCGGCGTCGTGGTTCGGCCTACCCCCGTTCTCGGACGAGGCCAACGGAATCGTCGGCATCCATGCCCCGTCGTTCAGCCTGACGTTCATCATCCTGGTTCTTCCCGGTGTCATCGCGTTGATCGCGGAGAATGCCGGCCACGTCAAGGCAGTCGCAGAGATGACCGGCGACGATCTCGACCCGTACATGGGACGCGCGCTCGCCGGTGACGGTTTCGCCACCGCTATCGCCAGCAGCGTCGGCGGTTCGCCCACCACGACGTACGCCGAGAACATCGGTGTCATGGCAGCGACCCGTGTGTACTCCACCGCCGCTTACGCAGTTGCCGGCATCGTCGCGATGATGCTCGGCTTCTCCCCCAAGTTCGGTGCCGTCATCTCGGCGACGCCCGGCGGTGTTCTCGGCGGAATCACCGTGGTGCTCTACGGCATGATCGGTCTGCTCGGCGCCAAGATCTGGAAGGAGAACGGCGTCGACTTCGGCAATCCCCTCAACCTCATGCCGATCGCGGCCGGCCTCATCATCGGTATCGGCGACACGGCTCTGAAGTTCAGTGACACGTTCTCGCTCAGCGGGATCGCGCTCGGCACCATCGTCGTGATCGGGATGTACCACCTGTGCCAGTTCATCGGTTCGAAGAACCCGGAGCTGAATGCGAAGAATCCGGAACCGAACAAACCGGATTCGAAGGCTCCCGGCGGCGAACGGGAAGAACCCGCCCCGCAGCTCACGTGACACTTGGCTGAGTGTGCTCGATTGTCGAAGGCCGGACATCCTCCTTGGAGGATGTCCGGCCTTTCGCGGTGTGTGCGTGTTCTGTGTACTGATCGATCAGACGGCAGTGCTGGCTTCGACCAGGCCGATACGGTCGATGCGTTCGGTGCGGGTGATGAGCCGTTCAGTCGCATCGGTAGCACTGAGCACGCTCAGCTCGTAGTGCAGTACCGCTCCGACGCGAGTGCAGAAGGCGGCGGATTCGTCCGCGGCATCGGGAAATTCGGGGATGACCCGATCGACGATGCCGCCCGTGAGCAGATCGAAGGACCGTATCCCTTGACCGGCCGCCATCTCCGGAGCGTGCGTGATGTCGTGGAACATGATCGCGCTCGCCCCCTCGGGAGGTAAGGGCGAGAGCCAACCGTGGCGGGCCGCCAGCACTCGATCGGCCGGAATCAGTGCCAGGGCGCCGCCGCCGGTGCCCTGCCCGAGCAGGAGGGAAATGGTGGGGACCTCGAGTGAAATCATGTCGGCTATGCACCGAGCGATCTCGCCGGCCAATCCACCTTCTTCGGCTTCCTTCGACAGTGCCGCGCCTGCCGTGTCGATGATCGTCACCAACGGCAGGTCGAGCTCTGCGGCAAGCCGCATCCCTCGCCGAGCTTCCCGCAGAGCGCCGGGGCCGAGTGGGGAGTGAGCAGTCTGCCCGCGTCGGTCCTGTCCGAGAAGGACGCAGGGCATGTCGCCGAAGCGAACGAGCGCGAGCATGATGCCGGGATCGTTCTCGCCTTGGCCGGTTCCGTTGAGCGGGAGCATGTCCGAGGCGGAATTGAGCAACACTTCCCGGATCCCCGGTCGGTCTTCGCGTCGGGATGCGACGACGGATTCCCACGCCGACGTATCGGGTGGGCAATCGTACGAGCACGGGTCACTCGGCAACGAGTACCCACGACGTCTCGAGGTGATGATGCGCAATGCGCGGTCGACGATTTCGGCGAGCTGGTCTGGCGGCCTCACCGCATCGATGAGTCCGTGCTCGTGAAGGTTCTCCGCTGTCTGGACACCGACGGGGAAAGGTGAGTTGTACAAAGCCTCGAACACCCGGGGGCCGAGGAATCCCACGAGGGCTCCTGGCTCCGCGATCGTCACGTGACCGAGTGACCCCCAGGACGCGAATACGCCTCCGGTGGTGGGGTTTCGGAGGTAGACGATGTAGGGCAGGTGCGCTTCTTTGTGCTTGATGAGCGCCGCGGTGATCTTGACCATCTGCAGAAATGCCGTTGTCCCCTCCTGCATACGCGTTCCTCCGGAGGTGGGAAGCGCAAGAAGGGGCAGCTGCTCTTGCGTCGCTCGACGGATGGCGACGACGAGGCGTTCGCCCGCCGCCACGCCGATCGATCCGCCGAGAAAACCGAACTCGCAGACGATGATTGCCACACGGCGGCCTCGGACGGAGGCGCTTCCGGTCAGGACGGACTCGTCGAGCCCGGTCTTCTCCTGCGCCCGCAGAAGTGCTTCGGCGTAATCGGAGTCGGTCGCGACGGGGATCGGAGGGGTATCCCACGACTCCCAGGTGCCGGCATCGATCACCAGGTCGAGCAAGTCGCGAGCCGTCAGGCGGTTCATCGGGTGAATCCTTGTAGCCACGACATGACTTCGTCAGTGTCTTCACCGAGCACCGGCGGTGCCGTGTGCCGGGTCTCCGTCACCTCGGTTCCGTCCGGATCGAAAAATCGAAGCGGCGGACCGGGCAGAGTGATGTTGCCGAGCGTGCTGTGGTCGACGTCGACGAGCAATCCCTGTGATCGGGTCTGTTCCCATTCGTACACTTCGGAGATCGTCCGAACCCGTCCTGCCGGTATTCCGATGCGGTCGAGTTCGGTCAGAAGCTCGTCACGCGAATACGGTTTGAAGGTACGTTCGATCAATTCGACGACCTGGAAATGATTCTCGACGCGTTCGGCGTTTGTTGCCATACCGGGGGCGTCGGGATCGAGTTCGAACCCTTCGCAGAATCTTCTCCACAGGCTTTCGCTGCCGACCGAGATCTGTACTGCGCCATCGCCGGTACGAAAGAGTCCGTACGGTGCGATGGAGGGATGGTGGTTGCCTTGCGCTGTGCCTACCTCGCCGGCGACGGTCCACTTCGTTCCTTGAAACGCGTGAACACCGACCACGCTGGCCAAGAGAGACGTTCGAACGACACGGCCTCTGCCCGTCTGTTCGCGTTCCTTCAAAGCCGCAACGACACCGAACGCCCCGTACATCCCGGCGAGAAGATCGGCGATCGGAACTCCGACTCGTTGAACGTCGTCCGGATTCGAGCCGGTCAGCGACATGAGTCCGGCTTCCCCCTGGGCGATCTGGTCGTAGCCGGCGCGACCACCTTCCGGGCCGTCGTGGCCGAAACCGCTGATGGACAGGACGATCAGTCGAGGATTGAGTTCGGCCAGCCGCTCGGTGGAGAATCCGAGTCGATCGAGAACTCCGGTGCGGAAGTTCTCCATGAGAACGTCGGCGCGGCAGACAAGATCTTCGAGGGTTGCGCGCCCGCTGTCGGATTTGAGGTCGAGCGTGATCGACTTCTTGTTCCGGTTCGTGGAGAGGAAGTACGTCGATTCCCGTTGCGTGTTCGGTGGTTCCAGCGGTGGCTCCACAAAAGGCGGCCCCCACCCACGGGTGTCGTCGCCACCGTGAGGTGATTCGACCTTGATCACGTCGGCACCCAGATCGCCGAGCATCATTGCCGCGTGAGGACCCGCGAGTGCGCGCGTGAGGTCGACGACAATCACGTCGTGTAGCGGACCACTACGAGCACTTGTGTTGTGAGGCTTCGAAGTCGAGTTCATGTCGCACCGCCGTGTTCTGGTGTAATTGGCTGAGCCAGTTGGTGGTTGAGGCCTCCGTAGTTCGGTCGACTCCGGTCCGCTGGACCGAGAAATCGGCCAGGGCCACTGAAGGAGGTATGTGCGGCCCGTCTTTCGAACCGTAAGCGCGCACCGGTCAACGGCACATGGGTAACCTTGCCGATGACGGGTATCAGTGGTGGGTAAGAAGTGACGAACGCTCAACGCACGGCGCGATTACGGTTGTGTCGAACCGTAATCAGGGCGCTCTGTCAGCCTATTTGGTGCATCTTCATGACATTGGGTGCATCTTCATGACATTTCGTGCATCTTCATGACCTGCAGGGCGAGTGAGACGTTCAATCGAAGGACGGGGTCGTCGGTGAACGATCCGACGACGCTCTCCAGCTTTCCGATTCTGTATCGCAAAGTGTTGTAGTGCATATGCAGTGCCCGGGACGCCTCGGCGACATTGCAATTGCAGTCGAGCAACGTCTGGAGTGTCAGACGCAAATCTGCGGCTTCGGCGTTGTCCGCCGACAGTGACTTCAGAACGTCATCGGTGAACGAACGCAGTTCGCTCTTGTCCGTCTGGAGCGAGAGGAGTCGGTGTACGCCGAGTTCGTCGAAGTGCGCGATCTGGCCCGGCCCGTTGATACGTCGGCCGACGACCACGGCCGTACAGGCCTGGTCGTAGGCAGCAGGTAGATCGGCCAGGGAGTAGATCACCCGGCTCACTCCCGTGCTGAAGGAGCGGCGGCCGCTGGTGCGATCTCCGGCAACCTTGCGCACCAACCCTTCGATGTCCCGAACCGCACGGTCGGTGCTGGTGGGGAAAAGCGTGACCACCTCGTGTCGAAACCCGACGGAGGGTGCCGTCCGCTCGTGGGTGCGTACCACTTGTTGCCAGCCGTCGCTGAGTCGATCTTGGTCCGTGCGCGTGGAATTCGCGTGCTGGGATTCCGGGTGATCGACGTCGAGTTCTGCAACCACTACGGCAAGTGGACGAGTGACATCCCACCCCAACTGGGTGAAGTGCGCGCTCACTTCCGCCGGCGAGCCGGCTTCACCTATCAGTGCGTCGCGGAGGAAGTCGCCGCGGAATTTGGATTCCACTGCCGCAACTGCCAGCTGCTTGGTGACGGCCAGCGCAGCAACGGTGGCCGCTCGCTCCAGCGCTTGGACGACAACTGCGCCGAGTTCGTGGGTGCCGGCGTACGCGACCATTCGGCCGTGGTCGGTGCCGCCGGCCACCACCCGGGTGAGCGCCAACTGACCAGGAAATCCTTTGGGCGCGTTCTGTAAACCGACAGCGACCCGTTCGGTCAGGAACCGACCGGTGCTTTCGAACAACGGAAGCGCGTTCAGCGCGGCTGAATCTCCGGCCTCCGTCAACACTCTTCCGTCCGGCGAGCAGATGAGAACGCTGACGTCGAAAAGCGCGGCGAATTCCGCGGCGATCTGGGGTAGATCGCCACCTTCCAAGACGATCGACGTCAACGAGCGGTGAAGACGATCGGCAATGTCGAGTGCCGCAGACTGCTTCGCCACCAACTTGGTGAAGACCTCCGAGATCACCTCGTCGAATCCTGCGGTGACGGGAAGAACCAACAACGGCAGCCCTCGCTGCTCTGCCATGTGCAGCATGGCTTCCGGCAGTTCGTCGAGATAGCGGCCCGTTTTCACGGCAAGTGCCGCGACTCCTCGGCGTGCGAGACCGTCGACGAGGTCGCTGAGATCTGTATCGTCGAGAAGCTCTCCGGTTCGCCCGTAGCGCAGCGGGAACCCGGTTGTCACCAACAGTTCGTTCGGCTTCACCCAAGCGAGGATGTCCGGCACTTCCATCACGTTCACCGATTGAACGAGGTGGCGCAAGCCCCCGTGCCCGGCAAGGACTTCGGCTCCACGCAGACTGGGTAGCTCGAGGACATCCCGAACCGTCAGTCTGTAGTCGCCACCTTCTGGCAAATGTTGAAGCTCTTCGCTCGAATATTTGGCAGATCTATCCATGTCGCGAGACTACGCTCGATCACGCGACGAACATTGTCAACAGTTGACGAAAATAGCCTCTCGAAATGAGTGGTTCTCCGTATGTCTGCCAACTACCGTGGTCCGAATTGGCGATCGCCCGCGTCTCCGAGTCCAGGTACCAGGAAAGCATTTTCGTTCAGGCCGTCGTCGATGCTCGCAGTGAGGAGCCTGACTGGATGTCCGGAGTTCCTCAGTGCTTCGATCCCCTCCGGAGCCACGACGACACATATTGCAGTCACATCGGTGGCTCCGCGTGCAATGAGCAGATCGATTGTGCGGATGATGGATCCACCGGTCGCCAACATCGGATCGAGGACGTAGACGGGGGTGCCCGACAGATCAGCGGGCAGGGACTCCAGATACGGAACCGGTTGGTGTGTCTTCTCGTCTCGTGCCATTCCCACGAAACCGACACCTGCCTGCGGAATGAGGGCACTCGCCTGCTCGACCATGCCGAGGCCCGCTCGCAAGACCGGTACCAGGAGCGGCGGATTTGCCAGTCGCACTCCCAGCGTCGGAGCAACTGGCGTCTCGATGTCGAACTGTTCCACTTCTGCGCCGCGCATGGCCTCGTAGACCAACATATGGGTCAGTCTGCGCAAGGCGGACCGGAATGTCGCGTTGTCGCTGCGAGCGTCGCGCATGGTCGTGAGTAGCGATGCCGCCAGCGGATGGTCGACAACAGTGGTGTCCATGGTCGAATCGTAAGTGAGAACCGATGGGGCGGCGCACAACCGGTGAATCGGAGTCGAAATAACCAATCGTGGTTTTCGTTTGGGCAACTATTGACGATGCCGAAGGGTTCGAGTCGTCATAGCGTGGTCGGCATGGCAGTTCCGAACCGCTCGGCTGGACTGGGCGCCAGGAGCTGTCAAGGCCCAATTTTGCCTCCACGATTCCCTATACAAGGAGATGCCAATGCCCGAAGCAATCGAGGTCCGTAAGGTTCCGCTACACAGCGTCTCCGACGCCAGTGAGCTCGCCAAGCTGATCGACGACGGTGTCCTCGAGGCCGACCGCGTCATTGCAGTCATCGGCAAAACCGAGGGTAACGGCGGCGTCAACGACTACACGCGCATCATCGCGGACCGAGCGTTTCGAGAGGTTCTCTCCGCCAAGGGTAATCGCAGCCCCGAAGAGGTGGCGGAGGTGCCGATCGTCTGGTCAGGCGGCACGGACGGTGTGATCAGCCCGCACGCGACGATCTTCGCGACGGTACCGGCAGACAAGGTCACCAAGACCGACGAGCCGCGACTGACCGTGGGTGTCGCCATGAGTGAGCAGTTGCTGCCCGAGGACATCGGTCGTACCGCGATGATCACCAAAGTAGCTGCGGCGGTGAAAGATGCGATGGCCGATGCCGGCATCACCGATCCCGCCGACGTGCACTACGTACAGACCAAGACTCCGTTGCTGACAATCCACACCATCCGTGACGCCAAGAGTCGCGGCAAGACCGTGTGGACCGAACAGACTCATGAGTCGATGGACCTGTCCAACGGCGGTACGGCGCTCGGAATCGCGGTTGCACTCGGCGAAATCGACATGCCGACCGACGAGGATGTCATGCACAGCCGCGAGCTCTTCTCCTCTGTTGCATCCTGCTCGTCCGGCGTCGAGTTGGACCGTGCTCAGATCGTTGTCGTCGGTAACGCACGTGGCGTCGGCGGACGCTACCGGATCGGCCACAGCGTGATGAAGGATCCGCTCGACCAGGACGGCATCTGGGCGGCGATCCGTGACGCCGGACTCGAACTTCCGGAGCGGCCGCACTCGAGCGACCTGGACGGTCAACTCGTCAACGTGTTCTTGAAGTGCGAGGCCAGCCAGGACGGAACGGTCCGCGGCCGTCGTAATGCGATGCTCGACGACTCCGATGTGCACTGGCACCGCCAGATCAAGTCGTGCGTAGGTGGAGTCACGGCAGCTGTCACCGGTGATCCGGCAGTGTTCGTCTCGGTCTCGGCAGCGCATCAGGGCCCCGAGGGTGGCGGCCCTGTCGCCGCCATCGTCGATCTCGGTCAGTAGCCGGTAAGAACCTCGCTGGAAACTTCGACAGTCGCGCGCCGCCACCGGTAATTCGTCCTCGAATCAGTTGCCGGTGGCGGCGAATCCGACCGAGATTCTGCCGGCGCAACCCACTTCACTGCTTGAAAGGATTCACGATGGTTCATGCTGCTGACCCTGTCGACGAGAGCGTTTCCGGTGCGCCCGAGAATCGCGAGCTCGTCATGGCCGATGCGGTCACGCTCAGTGGTCTGATACGCAGGCGTGAAGTGTCGTGTGTCGAGGTGATGGACAGCTACCTCGACCAGATCGAAGTTCATAACCCGGCGGTGAACGCGATCGTCGCATTGCGGGATCGGGAAGCATTGACGGCGGAGGCGCGCGAGCGTGATTCGCAGTTGGCGAGTGGGCAGTATCTCGGTTGGATGCACGGGTTTCCGCATGCGGTGAAGGATCTTTCGGCAGCCAAGGGTCTGCCGTTCACGTCCGGGTCGCCGATGTTCGCGGATCGAATCGCCGAAGAGGACGACCTGTTCGTCAAGCGGATCAAGTCTGCCGGTGCCATCGTGATCGGCAAGACGAACACACCGGAGTTCGGGCTCGGATCCCAGACGTACAACCCGGTGTGGGGTACGACGGTGTCGCCGTACGACAATTCGCGCACTGCCGGCGGTAGCAGCGGAGGCGCAGCAGCGTCGTTGGCGCTTCGCATGCTGCCGGTGGCTGATGGAAGCGATTACATGGGTTCGCTCCGAAACCCGTCGGCGTTCAACAACGTTGTTGGGTTTCGACCTTCCTGGGGTCGGATACCGGAGACGGGATTCATCGCTCAGGGCGCTGTTGTGGGTCCGATGGGCCGAACCGTCACCGACGTGGCTCACCTGCTCTCCACGATGGCGGGACCGGATGCCTATGCACCGTTGGGGATTCGTGAGAATCCCGCTGTGTTCACCGAAAGCCTCGCACGGGATCTGAAGGGCTCTCGGATCGCATGGGTCGGTGACTGGAACGGCTACCTGGCAACCGAACCTGGAGTTCTCGAGTTGTGCGAATCCTCGTTCGAGGTCTTCGAACAGTTGGGGTGCCGCGTCGAGGCTGCGCTTCCCGACTTCAAACCCGAGGACATCTGGCAACTGTTCCTGCGATGGCGTTGGTGGGCGCAGCTCGGTTTGATCGATCAGTACAACGATCCGAGTTTGCGTGAGTTGATGAAGCCCGAACTGTTGTGGGAACTCGGGCATGCGGTCACCCTCTCGGCACTCGACGTGACCAAGGCTGCGGAGGCCCGCAACGGCTGGCTGTCGGCCATTACCAAGATGTTCGAAACCTACGACTACATTCTCGCGCCGAGTGCTCAGGTGTTTCCTTTCGACAAGAACACTCACTGGCCCGAGACCGTCGACGGGCGGTCGATGGACACGTATCACCGGTGGATGGAGACGGTTGTTCCCTGGACGATGGCCGGGGTTCCGGTTGCGGGGATGCCGGTCGGCTTCGACGATCGTTCGCTTCCCATGGGTATCCAGATCATCGGTCGGCACGGAGCCGACGTGGACGTACTCCAACTCGCCTACGCATTCGAGCAGGCAACCCAGTGGGTCGAGCGGGTTCTTCCTCCCGCACTCCGCGTGAACTGACCTAATCTATTTCGAACGTATCCAGTTGGGAGAGAACGACGATGGCTTCGGCATTGTGGCACGGGTTCGCGGACATGGGCGCTGTGGAGAAGAACGGCGCGTTTGTCGTCTCTCGCGGTGAGGGCGCGTACATCTGGGACCGCGAGGGCACTCGGTATCTGGATGCG
>NZ_LEKE01000013.1:0-3170 GCF_001029585.1 Rhodococcus sp. ARP2
GGCGTGACGCTCTCGACCCTCCCGCTGGGAACGCCCAGAATAGTCACCGTGTTTCCGGTGAAGATGGCGTCGGTCGAGGTGAATTCGGCAGTGAGAGTGAGTTGGTGTTCGTCACGCGTGACGAACAGGACCGCACCGATCGCGCAGATCATTATCGCTGCCAGCACGGCGAGCTTCTTGACGGTCGTGGTCATCGACACCCCTGAACGAGCCCGACGACGCACAACCAGTTGTCCGGGATGAGGGTGGAGGGCGAGTTGAGGTCGAGCCAGTTGCCGTTACCGGTCGCATTGGTGACGTACCGAACGCTGGGGGCGAAGTTGTCGAGCAACGTGGTCAGTGATTGTTCGTTCTCGGAAAGCACTCCCGTCACCTCGTGGATGTCTCCCATGACCGAGTCGACCAATGCCTGGTTGTCGCCCAGGAACTGGGCAAGTGTGGTGCTCAACTGATTGAGGTCTTGTACAAGCGCATTCAGCACATCTCGCCGATCGGCGATCGTGGCCATCACCAGGTCCGCATTTCCCAGAAGGGTTTCCAGAGTGTCCTTCTGCTCGATCAGTGTTGCGGTCGTCTGCTGCGCTCCGGTGAGAAGGGAACGGAGCGCAACGTCGTTGTCGTTGACTACTCCGGAGAGTGCGTCGATTCCCTCGAGCGAGCGGCGAATGAGTTCGGGATCGTCCGGTGAGTTGTCGGACACCACGGTCAGCATGTTTCGCAGTTGTTGCAGATCAAGGTTTTCCGAAGTGGATTGTGCTCCTCGTCCGAGATCGTCGAGGGTGAACGGAACACTCGTGTTCTCGATGGGAATGGTCGAACCTCCGGGTAACGAGCGCGATCCGTTCGGAGTGATGTCTAGCGAGCGTCGGCCGAGCAGAGTCGAGATCTTGATGTCCGCGCGCGAGTTTTCGCCGAGAGTGACGCCGTCGTCGAGTCGGAAGGTGACTTCAACAGAGTTGCCGCTGACCGCCAACGAGGTGACCACCCCGCTCGGGACTCCCGCGACGTTGACCGGATCGTCCTGCGTCAATCCGGTGGCGTTGGCAAACACGGCGTTGTACTCGTTGGTCTTGACCTTCAAGATCAATTGAGGGACAACGAGTGCGGCCAGAACGACACAGACTCCGACGAGAATGCAGATCATTCCGTTGCGGACCGGGTTCTTGACGGTGAGCCAGTTCATCGGCACACCGCCGAACGCTCGGGGCCGCCGAGAGTCACCGATTGGTCCAGCGCGCTGAGCCGGAAATTACAGATGTAGATGTTCGCCCAACTGCCGTAGCTCATTGCGATTCCCAATTGGGTGAACAGTTGATCGAAAGCGGTGATACCGGTCGCCAGCGACTCACGATTGTCGACGACGACGCTGGCCGACTGATCGATCGAAGTCAGCGCGCCAGCCAAGTCCGGTTCCACGCGCGTCACCAAGTCCTGAAGGGAAGAAGTCAGGGCACCTGCGGAATCAACTGCGGCCGAGATCTGTTGGCGATCCTGTGCCAAACCGCCTACCAGCGTGTCGAGCGTGTTGATCATCTCGACGAAGTTGGGTCGATTCGTCGTCGTGACGGTGAGTACCCGGTCGAGGTTGGTCAGTAGTTGGTCCAAGATCGCGTCTCGGGACGTCAAGTTCTCGGTGACGGCAACTGTGCGCTCCAGCAGGCTTTCGATGGTGGAACCTTGTCCTTGGAATACCTGGACGACTTGTGCGGCAAGCTCGTTGACTTCTGCGGGGTCAAGTGCGTCGAACAGGGGACGGAAACCGCCGAGGATGTCGGTGAGGTCGATCGCCGGCTGAGTCTGTTCCACGGGAATTGTGGCTCCTGGGGAGAGGTAGTTGCCGGCTACGAGTTCGCCCTGTCCGGGTTCGATCGAGATCGTCCGTGCCCCCAGCAGATCTGCATACCTCACCACAGCCCGACCGTCGGTCGGAATACGTTGTGTAGATTCGAGTTCGAAGCCGACGACGGCTTGGTTGTTCACCAACTCGACGCTGTCGACGCGCCCTACTCGCACCCCGGCGATCTGAACATCGCTGCCGGTGACCAGGCCGGAGGCATTGACGAAGACGGCCCGGTACTGCGAACTAGACCCGGAGACTGGGTCGATCAGAGTGCTCACCACGACCACGGTGGCGAGAATCGACAGCGCGGCAAACAGTCCGAACCTGATCAGAGATTTCTTCACGCTCATCCGCCCACCACCGTCGTGCCGCGAAATACCGGCCCCGCCACGAGAGTGTCCAAAGCTGTACCGCCCTGGGTGATAGCTGAGATCAGGGATTGTTCGGCAGGGCTGCCGACCGGGCCGACGGTTCCGCCGAACGCGGTCGCGGCGGCAGGGCAGTTGGGGCCGCGGGTCCCGTCGTATTGTGGGCAGTCGGTCTTTCCGTACGGATACAGATCTGTGACAGACAGGCGCAAGTCAGTGCTGAGCCAGGGACCGTGCGCCAATGCGGGCGGGAGTTTGATCGTGAGATTGCGCAGGCCGTTGTAAAAGGTAGTGATGTGGTCCGGCCGCGAAGTGATTGCACCGGTGAGGGAATCGGCGTCGTCGACCAAGGTGATCAGGCGGTCGCGATTGTCGCCGATCAGACTCGTGGCAGCGGATCCCGTGCTGGTGCCTGCTCGCAGAAGCCCCGCCAATCCGTCGGATTTCTCGACGACGGTCTTGGATGTGGTGATGGAGTTCTCGAATGCGGCGAGCATGTCGGGCGCACTCGTCGAGAGACTGTCGGCGAGCGTGGCTATGTCGTCGAGGTCGTCACCGAGTCCGTCGATGACGGGCTGCGCACCGACCAACGCTTGGTGGACTGAATCGAGAGACTCACCGATCTGGTTTCCCTTGCCACTCATCGCATCCGAGACTGCCGTGAGCGCCACGTTGATGTCGGCGGGGTCGAGGGAAGAAACGAGCGAGTAGATCCGTGAGATCGATTGGTAGAGCTGGACCGCGACTTCGGACTGATCTGATACCAACTCGGTACCCGGCGCGAGAGCAGGACCGCGCGAGAGACCGTCAGGTTGAATCAAGTCCACGAAGAAGTCGCCGAAGATGTTGCGGGGCATCAGCCGCACCTGACTTGTCGACGGTATGTCCTCGAATGCACCCTCGTCGATTGCGAGTGAGATGGTGGAAGCGGTGGTGCCAGGCTCGATGTCGGCGACCGAACC
>NZ_LEKE01000039.1:0-3123 GCF_001029585.1 Rhodococcus sp. ARP2
CCGCAGGCAATCGCGGACATCGCACACCAAGCAGGCATCCCGAAGGACATCCCGGGCGTCGGCCCGTCGCTCACCGAGGCTGACGGTTCCGGTCCCAACAACGGCATCGTGCTCGGCCAGTACCAGGCCCGCGTGCTCGACATGGCGTCGTCGTACGCGACGCTCGCCGCATCCGGCACGTATCACGCACCGCACTTCGTCCAGAAGGTCGTCGCGGCTGACGGCACCGTGCTGCTGGACCGCGGCGCACCCGCCGGTGAGGACCGCATCGACGCTGCCGTGGCGGACAACGTGACGGCTGCGATGCAGCCGATCGCGGCGTACTCGCGCGGTCACAACCTGGCCGGCGGACGTCTGTCGGCGTCGAAGACAGGTACTGCGCAGCTCGGTGACACCGGAGCCAACAAGGACGCATGGATGGTCGGCTACACGCCGTCACTCTCGACCGCGGTCTGGGTCGGAACTCCCGACGGTGAAGCGATCACCAATTCCGGTGGCGCGATGATCTACGGCTCGGGTCTGCCTTCGGACATCTGGAAGGACACGATGGACGGCGCTCTCGAGGGCACCGACAACGAGAAGTTCCCGACGCCGGGCAAGATCAACGGCCAAGCCGGTGGTGTTCCGGAGTACACGGCACCTGCACCGCCCAAGACGTCGGCGCCGCCGACCACCGCACCGACGACGACGGAAACCACTCCGCCGCCCGTGGTGACGACGACGCAGGTCGAGGTTCTGCCGGGCATCACCATCCCGATTCCGGGGATCTCCCGGCCGACGACAACCACGCCGCAGGTACCAGGGGCAGGCGAGACCACCGAGGAAGAACCGGCAGGTGTGAGCCCCGGCCAGTAGTTGGAGGGTGGTCGGTTCGAAAGACGGTAACCTCGCGGAGTGGCCGCGAATGCTGATGATGCCGAACCGACCTCCCCCGCTCCGCTGGCCGAAGATCTTCGTTCGGCGGATTGGCGGGACGTTCCCAGTCGCAACGACGCGATGGTGTCTGCGCTGTCGGGAACCGTCGGCGGTCCGGTAGGTCGTCACGCACTGATCGGACGCACTCGCTTCTTCACCCCGATGCGAGTGATCCTTCTGCTCGCCGTGGTGTTTTTGGCTTTCGGCTGGTTCGCGAAGGCCGGCTGTATTCAGCAGGCGCCGGTCGGCGAGAGCGGGCAGGTCGGCCTCGACTGGAGTGGCAGCCGTCAGTACGTGGCGATGTGTTACTCCGACACCGTTCCGCTGTACGGAGCCGAACGCCTCGATCAGGGAGCATTCCCGTACAAGACGTCGTGGGAAGAAGTACGCGGCGACGGTTCGATCCAGATGCGGTACATGGAGTATCCGGTCATCTCGGGGCTCTATCAGTACGGCGCGATGAAGGTCGCCAAGGCGTGGGATTCGATCACCTGGCTGCCGGGCGCGATTCAGGTGGCGCTCTATTTCAACGTCGTGGCGTTCGGGTTGGCGTTGGCGTGGCTGGTCACCGTGTGGGCGAGCACCCTGCTGGCCGGACGACGAGTGTGGGACGGCGCGCTCATCGCGTGTTCCCCGTTGGTGATCGTGCACGTGTTCACGAACTTCGATCCTCTGGCGACGGCGTTCGCGGCTGGCGGGTTGTTGGCGTGGGCACGCAAGCGGCCGGTGCTCGCGGGAATCCTGCTCGGCCTGGGCGGCGCCGCGAAGCTCTACCCGCTGCTCCTACTCGGACCGCTTTTCGTCCTGTGTCTGCGCGCGGGCAAGACGAGGGACTGGCTGGTGACCGCACTCAGTGCCGTCGCGGCATGGCTTGCGGTGAACCTGCCCATCGCCGCGCTGTACCCGCATGGTTGGTACGAGTTCTTCCGGCTCAACTCCGAGCGCGGGGCCGATCCAGATTCCCTCTACAACGTGATCGCGTCGTTCACGTCGTGGAAGGGCCTCGACGGTCCTCTCGCACAGGGCGAGTCACCGTCGAATCTCAACGCCGTCTCTCTGCTTTTGTTCGTGGCCGTCTGCATCGGTGTCGGATACGTCGCCCTGACGGCGCAGCGTCGTCCGCGCGTTGCACAGTTGTGCTTCCTGTTGGTGGCGGGCTTCCTGCTTACGAACAAGGTGTGGAGCCCGCAGTATTCTCTGTGGCTGGTGCCGCTGGCCGTGTTGGCCTTGCCGCACCGCAGACTCCTGCTCGCGTGGATGACCATCGACGCCCTGGTCTGGGTTCCACGAATGATGTATTACCTCGGGGTGTCCAACAAGGGGCTGCCCGAGCAGTGGTTCACCGGAACGGTCGTGATCCGGGACATCGCGGTACTCGTTCTGTGCGCGCTGGTGCTCCGGCAGATCTACCGGCCGTCGGAGGATCTCGTGCGGTACGGGTTCATCGACGATCCGGCGGGCGGTGTTCTCGATCAGGCTCCGGACAAACAACCCTCCTGGCTACCCGCTTGGCTGAAGCCGTCGAAGGCGAAGGAACCGGAACCCGTCACGGTCTGAGGTCACCATTCGTCGAGGGTGGTGTACCCGTCCTGGACCGCGCGGGCGAACAACGCTGCCTTCGTGGGGGCCGGCCGCCCGACGTCGCTGTACTTCGTGCGGATCCGAGTGATGTGTGTGTTGACGGTGCAGACGCGGAGGTCGAGTGTCTCGGCGACCTCGGACTTGGAATCCGAACGAAGCCAGGCAAGAAGTACTTCGATCTCGCGGACGCTCAGCTTCGGCTTGTGCTTGCCGTGCTTGGGGTTGCCGACTCGGGACACGTTTGCCTCGATCTTCGAAGAAATGCCGATTGAAGACATGCGAGTAGCGCCTTTCGACGGAGGGGATGGGCGTCGACTGCCGTATTTGCAGAAGGGCTGCTGAGATGGGGCGCGACTGAGAACGAGTATTTCGATCGAGGCGACTCAGTGGAACGGGCGCAACTCTCTCGATACAGAGTCCATACAACGGACAAATCCCCTACCTGCTCCGATAGAGTGCGTCGCTATGAACTCGAAGGCCGAAGCCGGTAGGCACAATCAGGTCGATCCGGGCCAGATCGAGTCGCGTGGACAGTTTGCTGAGGCGCTCACGGCGTTGCGGAAGGCAGCCGGACTGACCGTTCGCGAAGCGGTCGAGCGTTCGGGTGGTTTGCACGGAACCGTCCGC
>NZ_LEKE01000107.1:0-3084 GCF_001029585.1 Rhodococcus sp. ARP2
ACCCCCTCGAGGGGGTGAGAAACCTCATCTTGGAACAGGCTTCCCGCTTAGATGCTTTCAGCGGTTATCCCTTCCGAACGTAGCTAACCAGCGGTGCTCCTGGCGGAACAACTGGCACACCAGAGGTTCGTCCGTCCCGGTCCTCTCGTACTAGGGACAGCCTTCCTCAAGTTTCTAACGCGCGCGGCGGATAGAGACCGAACTGTCTCACGACGTTCTAAACCCAGCTCGCGTGCCGCTTTAATGGGCGAACAGCCCAACCCTTGGGACCTACTCCAGCCCCAGGATGCGACGAGCCGACATCGAGGTGCCAAACCATCCCGTCGATATGGACTCTTGGGGAAGATCAGCCTGTTATCCCCGGGGTACCTTTTATCCGTTGAGCGACACCGCTTCCACTTGCCGGTGCCGGATCACTAGTCCCGACTTTCGTCCCTGCTCGACCTGTCAGTCTCACAGTCAAGCTCCCTTGTGCACTTGCACTCGACACCTGATTGCCAACCAGGCTGAGGGAACCTTTGGGCGCCTCCGTTACATTTTGGGAGGCAACCGCCCCAGTTAAACTACCCACCAGGCACTGTCCCTGAACCAGATCATGGTCCGAGGTTAGAGGTCCAATTCGATCAGAGTGGTATTTCAACAACGACTCCACGATAACTGGCGTCACCGTTTCACAGTCTCCCACCTATCCTACACAAACCGAACCGAACACCAATACCAAGCTGTAGTGAAGGTCCCGGGGTCTTTTCGTCCTGCCGCGCGTAACGAGCATCTTTACTCGTAATGCAATTTCGCCGAGTCTACGGTTGAGACAGCTGAGAAGTCGTTACGCCATTCGTGCAGGTCGGAACTTACCCGACAAGGAATTTCGCTACCTTAGGATGGTTATAGTTACCACCGCCGTTTACTGGGGCTTAAATTCTCAGCTTCGCTCCCGAAGGAACTAACCGGTCCTCTTAACCTTCCAGCACCGGGCAGGCGTCAGTCCGTATACATCGTCTTACGACTTCGCACGGACCTGTGTTTTTAGTAAACAGTCGCTTCTCACTGGTCTCTGCGGCCCCACCCAGCTCAGACAGTAAATGTCGTCACCAAACAGGGCCCCCCTTCTCCCGAAGTTACGGGGGCATTTTGCCGAGTTCCTTAACCATAGTTATCTCGATCGCCTTAGTATTCTCTACCTGACCACCTGTGTCGGTTTGGGGTACGGGCCGTGTGAAAGCTCGCTAGAGGCTTTTCTCGGCAGCATAGGATCACTGAATTCGCCTCAATCGGCTACGCATCACGTCTCAGGCTATGTGTGACCCGGATTTGCCTAGGTCACGCCCTACACGCTTACACCAGTATTACCACTGACTGGCTCAGCTACCTTCCTGCGTCACCCCATCGCTTGGCTACTACCAGATCAGGTCCCATGCATCCACCAACTCGAGACCCGAAGGTCTTCTCGTGGCTTCAGGATGGTTAGTATCACTGATTCACCATGGGCGCGTTCACACGGGTACGGGAATATCAACCCGTTGTCCATCGGCTACGCCTGTCGGCCTCGTCTTAGGTCCCGACTCACCCTGGGCGGATTAACCTGGCCCAGGAACCCTTGGTCATTCGGCGGACGAGTTTCTCACTCGTCTTTCGCTACTCATGCCTGCATTCTCACTCGTGTGGCCTCCACGGCTAGGTCACCCTGCCGCTTCCATGGCCACACGACGCTCCCCTACCCATCCACACACCTGCCAGAAAATCCTTGGATCAACTGGGGGCTATTGCGTGAATGCCGCAGCTTCGGTGGTGTACTTGAGCCCCGCTACATTGTCGGCGCAGGATCACTTGACCAGTGAGCTATTACGCACTCTTTCAAGGGTGGCTGCTTCTAAGCCAACCTCCTGGTTGTCTTCGCGACCCCACATCCTTTTCCACTTAGTACACGCTTAGGGACCTTAGCTGGCGATCTGGGCTGTTTCCCTCTCGACTACGAACCTTATCGCCCGCAGTCTCACTGCCGCGCTCTCACTCACCGGCATTCGGAGTTTGGCTGATTTCGGTAAGCTTGTGGGCCCCCTAGACCATCCAGTAGCTCTACCTCCGGTGAGAAACACGCGACGCTGCACCTAAATGCATTTCGGGGAGAACCAGCTATCACGGAGTTTGATTGGCCTTTCACCCCTACCCACAACTCATCCCCTCAGTTTTCAACCTAAGTGGGTTCGGTCCTCCACGACGTCTTACCGTCGCTTCAACCTGGCCATGGGTAGATCACTCCGCTTCGGGTCTAGAGCATGCCACTACGATCGCCCTATTCGGACTCGCTTTCGCTACGGCTACCCCACACGGGTTAACCTCGCGACATGCCACTAACTCGCAGGCTCATTCTTCAAAAGGCACGCCATCACCCCCAACAGTAAACTGTTCGAAGGCTCTGACGGATTGTAAGCGCACGGTTTCAGGTACTATTTCACTCCCCTCCCGGGGTACTTTTCACCTTTCCCTCACGGTACTAGTCCGCTATCGGTCACCAGGGAGTATTCAGGCTTATCGGGTGGTCCCGACAGATTCACACCAGATTTCACGGGCCCGGTGCTACTTGGGTTTCCATTACAACAGTCACAAAGTTTTCGTGTACGGGATTCTCACCCTCTACGACAGGCCGTTCCAGACCACTTCCACTAACCCTGTGATTTCTTACTGTTGGCCTGCTCGGCAGAACAGACAAAATGAACCCCACAACCCCACGAATGCAACACCTGCCGGCTATCACACACCCATGGTTTAGCCTCTTCCGCTTTCGCTCGCCACTACTCACGGAATCACGGTTGTTTTCTCTTCCTGTGGGTACTGAGATGTTTCACTTCCCCACGTTCCCTCCACACGCCCTATATATTCAGGCGCGGGTAACACGACATCACTCGTGCTGGGTTTCCCCATTCGGACATCCTCGGATCACAGCTCGGTTGACAGCTCCCCGAGGCTTATCGCAGCCTCCTACGTCCTTCATCGGCTCCTGGTGCCAAGGCATCCACCGTACGCTCTTCATTACTTACAACAAAGATGCTCGCGTCCACTGTGCAGTTCTCAAACAACACACAA
>NZ_LEKE01000105.1:0-84383 GCF_001029585.1 Rhodococcus sp. ARP2
CCCATGCCTCCTCCCCCGCCCATTCCGGAGTCTGACACGGCGCCGGTTGGTCCTGCTGTCGGGATGGACCCACCATGCGCTGTTGCGGCAGTGGCAATCGCGTAAGACGCCGAACCGGTTATCCCTGCCAACGAACCGATGATCAATCCAGCGACAGCGAGCTTGCGAAATCGACCCTTGGCTCCCACCAGAACCAGGATCGCGCCGACGACAGTGCCCGCCAACAGAATCCACTTCAGCATGGGCAGCCATTCGGCATTGCGGTGCAACAACACCCAGCTCCAAATTCCTGCGGACAGCATCATCGCCGCCAAGCTGCAGCGTCCGATCCAGCGGGCACGCACCAACCACAGGGCGTATCCGCCGATGCCGATCATCCCCGCAACAGCAGGCGCCAGCGCAACTGTGTAATAGGGGTGGATCGTTCCGGACATGTAGCTGAAGATCAGGCCGGTAACGAGAAACCAACCACCCCACAGGATCAACGACGCACGGAGAAGATCTGTGCGCGGTGCACGCCCACGGGTGAGGAGTCCGAACACCAACGCGATCAGTGCCGCAGGAATCAGCCAGGAAATCTGGATACCCATCTCGCTGCCGAACAGCCGATCGAGTCCGGCACTTCCCCCAAAGCTGGAACCTGCACTGCCACCGGCCATTCCACTACTACCACCGGACATTCCGCCACCGGTGTTCCCGAAAAGTCGACCCAATCCGTTGTATCCCAGTACCAAGTCCATGACGCTGTTGTTGGTCGATCCGCCGATGTACGGGCGAGAATCAGCGGGCCACAGCCACACTGCCAACACCCACCACCCAGCCGATATGACAACGGACGCAGCACCGATCACCAGGTGGAACAGGCGAGTCCGCAAGCGCACCTGTCCGGCAATCAAATACGCGGCACCAAATGCAGGCAACACCATCAGCCCTTGCAACATCTTGGTGAGAAAAGCGAAGCCCAGCGCGACTCCTGCGAGCGCCACCCACATTGCGG
The DNA here is from genome assembly GCF_001029585.1 of Rhodococcus sp. ARP2. Lineage (NCBI taxonomy): Bacteria > Bacillati > Actinomycetota > Actinomycetes > Mycobacteriales > Nocardiaceae > Rhodococcus > Rhodococcus sp. ARP2. Next base: position 998 of record NZ_LEKE01000105.1, read on the forward strand.
CTCGTCGACCCACCGCCGTGCACATGGCGCGAATCACGAAGTAGCCGGCGAGAGTCATGAGCAGGACAAGCAACGCATCGGGATTGTCGAACTTGAACATCAGGGCGGCAGCGGGCGTAGCTGCCAACACAGCTCCCGCCACAAGACCCGCAGCCGGGGTCGCCACTCGTTTGACGGCCGCATACACGAGCGCAACCGATCCGACGCCCATCAATGCCTGCGGAACAAGAAGGCTGGCACTCGAAAATCCGAAGATTCGTCCGGACAGACCCATGACCCACAATGAAGCGGGCGGTTTGTCGACAGTGATGAAATTCGAGGTATCGAGGGAGCCGAAGAACCACGCTTTCCAATTCTGGGAGCCGGCCTGCGCCGCCGCAGCGTAGAAGGTGTTGGCGTAGCCACTCGCGGTCAGATTCCACAAATACAAGACCGCCGTTGCTGCCAACAGGATCGTCAGCGCCAATCCTGTACGGCGAGTGCGGAACCACGACGGCGAGGGCTCGGCTCGATGGGCAGTTGGTGCCGGCCGCTGAGGCGGGGCCGGATGCAGAACGGCGGTCATCAGGAAGTCCCTTCACGAGTTACTGTCCTGCCAACGATCGCGCTTTCAACCCCGGCGGCACTGGGAGCCGGCTGGAAAGTTGCTGTGAATGAATCAGGTCAGGGAACGCTCGAACAGCACGACGCTGAACCAACCGTTGTAGACAACATCTCCGAAGTCACGACGCCCTACCTCGGCGAAACCCGCGTCTCGGTAGTAGCGGCGCAACCGCACGTTCGTTTCGACACAATCGAGCCGCAAGTACTGCGCGCCCTCCTCCGCGGACCGTCGATGGGCCCAGACGAGTAAGCGTTCGCCCAACGAGGTGCCCGAAAATTCTCGATCGATAACCAATCCGTGCACGTAGCCGGCAGGCTCGTTCGAATCGGGCCAGACCACGGGGTCTGACCAGATCAACCGCAGGGCGCCGACAATCCTTAACTGCGCCCGGTCTCGCGCAACAAAGAACTCCCCTCTCGAAATCTGCTCCCCGACCTGCTCGACAGACACTTCGCGTGGGCGCCACTGGATGATTCCGCGTTCTGCCAACCAGTCTTCTGCCGCGTGCCGCAGCGCCAGAATCTCCGGCCCATCGCTCTCGACCGCTTGCACAACGTCCACAACCATATGACCTCCCCCATATCTGCAGCCGTTCACAACAACACGGCCTCCAGGCCCCAACCCGGGTGTTTCTACGAGGTGAAGCCTATCGACGTGAAGTTGTGTATCTGAACGGGTCTCACCACTCAGTCAGGTTTTGAATATGGTGTTCGCCGATCGCGGGTGCTGCTGCGGGTCGATCGAGGGCGGCGGGATGAACCACGGTTTGTTGTCGACGCCGATGCGGATCACCCATTTCCCGACGAACCCGGACTTGCGGTGCATCAACCGGTGATGCGAACGGCACAGCAGGACAAGGTTGTTCATCACCGTCGGGCCACCGTTGGCCCAGTGCCGAATGTGGTGCGCATCGGTCCACGCGGGAACACATGTGCAGCCGGGGAACGCGCAGCCTCTGTCCCTCGCGATCAACGCCACTCGCTGTTCGGCGGACACCAATCGCTTTCCGGGTTTCGCATCGAGCGGCGCGCCGTGACCGTCGAGCAGCACCGTGGACAGGAAGCAGTCACACCCGAGGAGTCTGGTCTGCGAAACGGACAGCGGCCCGAGCCAGGGCATGTGCCCGACATCGAGATCCGACACAGCTACTCCGTCACCAGAAGCAGCGGGTGTTGCGGCGCAGTCCCGATGCTCCGCCAGGTCGCGGGCGTTAATGTGCACGTTCACGTGCGGCCGCTGCCCACCATCGGCGCCGGTTTTGGCGCAGTCCAGGTAACGCCGGATCAGTTCCGTGAACCCGTCCGCGGTCCGCTTCGCTGCCGACCGGGTATCCGGGGTTCCATCGGGTGCCGGGGTCGGCATCGTCAGATTCGACAGGGCGGAGAGCAGCATTTCACCGGTGAGGGCGTCGAAATCGCCGCGCACCACCACCCGGCCGTTCAACGTCGACGCGATGCGGAGTTCGTTCCGGTCGTCATCTTCGGCGGGTGGAATCTTGTCGGATTCGAAGATTCGCTCCAAGGTCGCGATGACGTTTCGCACCTTCGTGGTCGTCGCCTCCACCCCGGACGCGGCAGCCAACAACAAGTCGATACAGCGAGGGAGCGCTTCCTCCGGCATGCCCTTCGGCGGTGATTCGCAGAACGCCACGATCAACACTGCATGATCGAACGAGCAGTCCCCGTCATCGAACCGGGCAGCCACCGCCGGAAACGGGCGTAGCGCTGCACCGGGGCGGCGATCTTCTTCCCGTCCCGGATTTGCAGCATCGTGTTTGCCGCCAACCACGCACCCACTCCGCGGCTGGCGATCACCTGATCATCGGGACGCATCGACAACTCGTCCACCACCGCCACCCGAACAGCCTCGAGACGCAGAATCTCCGCACTCGCCGACACCGCAGCTGCACGCAACTCAGAAGCAGACAACCGCCACAGCCGTCCGCGCAACCCCACCGCAGAACCAGACACCACATCCGACAACAGAACACTCATTGAATCCCCCGATCCCCACCCCAGACAATACTCGAACACTCGTTCGAGTCAAGAGTGGTAGACCTCGAGCGCCCGCGCTACCGATTCGTCACTCGCAGGCAGCAACGGCAGTCGCACATGGGGAGTCGGAATCTGCCCCAATGCATGCAACACGCCCTTGATGACAGTCGGGTTCGATTCGGAAAAGAGAGCTCCTGACAGCGTCGACAACCGTCGTCCAAGATCGCGAACACTGTCCACATCTCCACTGTCCCAAGCCTTCACCAGGCGCACGAACTCGGCGGTCGACAGATGAGCGGACGCCAAGATTCCGCCTGACGCACCCAAGGCCAGAAGCGGCGCGAGAAACAGATCATCCCCCGCCAGCACGGCGAAGTCGTCCGGAAGATCCGCGAAGAGTTCGACGGCAGCTGCGTCGATACCGCCCGCGGCATACTTCACACCAACAACCCCGGGCAAATCACCCAGCTCCCGCAAAGTGCCGCTGTCCAGATCGCACGCAGTTCGGTACGGCACGTGATAGACGATCAGCGGCACGCGGCTCGACGACTGCAGATGCGCGAAATGCGCCACCACACCGGCTTTCGACGGCCTCGTGAAGGAGGGAACCGGCACCAAGGCCGCCGAGACATCAGGCCACCGAGTCAGCCTCCGGAGCGCCTGCGCACTGCCCGCCGTGTCGTTGCTACCCGCGCCCACGATCAACGTCGCACCTCTCGCACGGCACACGCTCGCACAGATATCCAGAACGGTCACTCTCTCTTGCTCGGTGAGGGTTGCGGCTTCCGCTGTAGTCCCCAGCGCAACGAGTCCGACCGCACCTTCGGAGAGGGCCTGGTGCGCAAGCTGTTCGAGTGCGTCGGTTGCAATACGACCGTCGCTCTCGAAGGGCGTGATCAGTGGTACATGGATTCCGGCCAGGTCAACTCGGGTCGTAGTCATAGAACTCAGCCTCACCGAACAGACCTTGTAGGTCTAGTTCGCATTTCCATCGTCGAGCGTAAGCTGAGCTGATGCTCGATGTTCGTCGACTGAAGCTATTGCGCGAACTAGCGCTGCGCGGAACCATCGTTGCCGTTGCCGAGGCGCTGTCGTTCAGTCCCTCCGCGGTGTCGCAGCAATTGGCCGTCCTCGAACGTGAAGCCGGCGTGCCGCTGCTGGAACGAACAGGCCGTCGCGTCCGCCTCACGCCGGCCGGTGAGAACCTCGCACGTCATGCCGAAGTCATCCTGCAACGCCTGGAGCAGGCGTCGGGTGAATTGGTCGACGCGCGTCGTGGACTGGCGGGGCCGCTGCGCATCGGAACGTTCCCGACCGCCGCACGGGCGATCCTCCCGCCGGCATTGATCGTCCTCTCTCGCGAGCATCCCGGGTTGGAACCGATGGTTTCGGAGATCGACCCAGCGGACGTCGCCGACGCCCTACGAGCTGGGAATCTGGACTTGGCGTTGATTCACGACTACGACTTCGTCCCTCGTCCCAGCGAACCGGGCCTGACAGCGTTGCCTCTTTGCAGTGAATCGGTCTATCTGGCGTCGAACGACACCGCTACAGATCCCGACAGCACCATTACCGCGCTGGCCGACTGCGTGGAGCAGCACTGGATTACTGCGATCCCCGGAACTGCTTGTCATGCAATGACCATTCGCGCGTGCCAAGCGGCCGGGTTCACCCCGAAAGTGCGACACCACATCGACGAGTTCGCCACCGTTCTCGCCCTCGTCGCTGCAGGGCAGGGCGTTTCACTGGTCCCGGAACTCGGAGCCATCCATCCGCCACTCGGAGTGCGCCTGACGCCGATGCCCATTCGACGAAGGACCAAGATCGCACACCGAGCCGGCTCCGACGCTCACCCGGCGGTCGCAACCGTGACAAGCGCGCTTCGCTCGGCCGTCCCGCAACTGCTGGACGCCGAGCGATAGCGGCACCTACATGTCGAGCCCGAGGTCGAGCACTGTCACCGAGTGCGTCAAGGCACCTACAGCGAGGTAGTCGACGCCGGTTCGGGCGTACTCTGCGGCAACGTCGATGGTGAGACCACCGGATGACTCGAGCTTGGTTTCGGGGGCAACAGCGTCTCGGCGTTGGACCGCGATCTGCGTCTGCCACAGCGGGAAGTTGTCCAGCAGAACAAGTTCCACGTTCTCCGCCAGCACCTGGTCGAGCTGAGTGAGGTTGTCGACCTCGACTTCGCACTCGATGTCCGGCGCGAGCTCACGGACCGCACGAAGTGCTGCGACCACCGAACCGGCAGCGGCAACGTGGTTGTCCTTGATCAACGCCGCGTCACCCAATCCCATGCGGTGGTTGACGCCTCCGCCCACGTGGACTGCATATTTCTGCAGAGAACGTAGTCCGGGCAGTGTCTTTCGGCTGTCCCGCACTTTGGCATGAGTGCCGGCGATGGCGTCGACCCACTGCGACGTCGCCGTGGCGATTCCCGAGAGATGGCAGACGAGGTTGAGCATCGTCCGCTCTGCCGTGAGAAGGCCGCGGGTGGGCGCGACGACGGTGAGCACCGATTGACCTGGCGCAACCCGAGTTCCATCGGCCACCCGATCAACGACCTCGTAGTTACCCGCGCCGATCACCTCGTCGAGAACAAGCAGTCCGACGTCGATGCCGGCGACAGTACCCGAGGAGCGTGAGACGACCGAGGCCTTCGCGACTGCATCGGCGGGAACCGTTGCGGTAGAAGTGATATCAGGGCCATAGCGCAGATCCTCGTCCAGAGCGAGCCTGACCAACGTGAGCAGTTCGTCACGGTCGAGCGGCGCGGGCAGGATCTTCTGCTCGGTCATCAATGAACTCCTGTCAACAACATGTCTAGTATTTCGAGCGCTCCATCGGCACTCATCTTGATCCGAGTGCTGCGACGCTGATTCGGATCTGTTTCACGATAGTCGGTGCGGGTGTGACAGCCTCGGCTCTCGGTTCGTGCCACGGCTACATCGACCAACGCTGTCGCGGTCAGTGTGAGCGCCGCGTCTTCGAGGTCCCCAGCAGCCACCGCCACTGTCTGATCGGCGCCGGCAAGCGCGGCTCGCGCAGTCTGGAGACCGCCTCCGTCGCGAACCACCGACGCGTGTGCTGTCATGACGGACTGCACAGTCTCTCGTGGGAGGATCGGCATCGGCTTGCGCACCACGTTGACCACTTCGGCATGAACCTCGCGACGCTCGGCAGCTGCGATTCCGGCACGCTCCCCGACCACCAAACCCTCGAGAAGGCTGTTGGACGCAAGACGATTCGCGCCGTGCAATCCCGTGCGAGCCACTTCGCCCGCTGCGTAGAGTCCAGGCACTCCCGTTCGTCCATGGACGTCGGTGGCGACTCCACCGCACGAGTAGTGCGCGGCCGGAGCGACGGGAATGAGTTGGGTGCGTGGATCGATGCCCGCTTCGAGACAGGATGCGGTGATGGTCGGGAACCGCGAATCGAAGCCGTCGAGCTTGCGGGCGTCCAGGTAGACGTGATCGGTGCCGAGATCTCGTAGGCGTGCTGCGATTGCGCGCGAGACCACGTCACGCGGGGCGAGATCACCCAGCGGATGAACACCTGCGGTGACCGAATCGCCGTTGGTGTCGACAAGAATCGCACCTTCGCCGCGGACCGCCTCACTGATCAAGGGCCGGCGACCTACTCCACCCGGAGTGAAGAGGACCGTCGGATGGAACTGAACGAATTCCAGATCCGCAATTGCCGCACCTGCTTCGAGCGCCAACGCGATTCCGTCGGCAGTTGCACCGGGCGGATTTGTACTGCAGGCATACAGCTGACCGAGTCCACCGGTAGCGAGCAGTACCGCGGGCGCATGGATCACTCCGAGCCCTTCCGGCGAGGAGACGATGAGTCCACACACCCCGCGCCGGTTGGTCACCACCTGAACTGCCGCTGCACCGAACAGAACGGGGAGGCCGGCAGCGTTGAGAGCCCGCTGCACTTCCGCGCCCGTGGCGTCGCCGCCCGCATGGATGATCCGACGCGTGCTGTGCCCACCCTCGCGGGTGCGCGACACCTCGCCGTCTCGCCCGCGATCGAAGACCGCGCCCAACGCGGCCAGCGCCGCAACTGCGTCGTGACCAGCTTCGACGATGGAATAGACAGCTTCCTCGTCGCACAAGCCGACGCCGGCCTCACACGTGTCCGCAACGTGCGACTCGACGGAATCCGTATTCAGATCGTCGACGACCGCGATGCCGCCCTGCGCGTACTGAGTCGAGGTGTCCGTCGGACCACCCTTGCTGACCGTGAGTACTTTCAGCCCCCGCAGAGAAGCGGTGCGCGCAGCGGTGAGGCCCGCGACACCGCCTCCCACGACGACCAGGTCGGCATGAGCCTCCCAGGCGAAACGCCCGGCAGGGCTGGTCACTCGCCGCCGCCCGGATTACCGATCTCGATCATGCGCTGCACCGATTTCTGTGCACGCTTGGCCATCTCGAGATCGACGTGGACCTCGTCCTTGCCCTCGAGAAGGCAGCGAAGCAACGCGGCAGGCGTGATCATCTTCATGTACGGGCACGACGCGCGGTCGTTGACGGCCTGGAAATCGACGTCGGGCGCTGCCTTGCGCAACTGGTGCAGCATCCCGATCTCGGTGGCGACCAGAACCTGCTTGCTCTTGGTGACGCGGGCAGCGTCGAGCATTCCGCCGGTGGAGAGGATCTTGACCTTGTCCGCGGGGACCGCGCCTTCACCGGCGAGGTACAGAGCCGAAGTAGCGCAACCACATTCAGGGTGCACAAAAAGCTCGGCATCGGGGTGAGCCTTGGACTTCGCCGTCAACTCGTCACCGTTGATACCCGCGTGGACGTGGCATTCACCGGCCCAGATCTGCATGTTGGTGCGGCCTGTGACGCGCTTGACGTGAGCTCCGAGGAACTGGTCCGGGAGGAAGAGAACTTCCCGGTCGGGATCAATCGAGTTGACCACGTCGACGGCATTGGACGACGTGCAGCAGATGTCGGTGAGACCCTTCACCTCTGCCGTCGTGTTCACGTACGACACCACCAGCGCGTTCGGGTTGTCGGCCTTCCACTCACGAAGCTGCTCGGCATTGATCGAGTCAGCCAGAGAGCAGCCGGCACGCTCGTCCGGGATCAGCACGGTCTTGGACGGCGACAGGATCTTCGCGGTCTCGGCCATGAAGTGCACACCGCAGAAGACAATCGTGTCCTCGGGCGCCTCGGCAGCGATTCGCGAAAGCGCCAGGGAGTCGCCGACATGATCGGCAACGTCCTGAATCGCAGGCAGCTGGTAGTTGTGCGCAAGAATCGTCGCGCCGCGTTCGCGAGCCAGACGTTTGATCTCAGCGGCCCACTCGGGGGTCGCTTCGACTCCGTTGTATCCGCCGGGGCCGTCGTGAATCTGCGAGGCCGATCCCTCCCATAACGTCGTGGTCGTCATGGCGTTCTCCTTCACCGTGAACCCGGGCTCGTCACCCAGTTCAAATCCGGACGGGCTGGCCCGGATTTCCGTATTCGAGGTTTTCGACTTAGGATCGAAAACGTGCCCAATAGTAACACCACCCACGAAGTGCTTGCAGCGGTGTTCCAAGTTCGCACCTTCCCCGCAAGCATCGCCGCAGGTGACGGCGATCACTGCCCACAAGGGCGTGAAGAGTTGGCCGTGCTGCTGTGGCAGCGCGCACTCAACCCGCAGAAAGGCACATGGTCCCTGCCCGGGGGCACTTTGCGCGACGACGAGGACCTGACGACCTCCGCTCGACGACTCCTCGCCGAGAAGGTCGACCTACGAAAGGTCGCCCACCTCGAGCAACTCTCCGTCTTCAGTGATCCACAACGAGTGCCGGGCCCGCGCCGCATCGCGTCGACCTTCCTCGGACTCGTTCCCCTCAGCGCCGACCCACAACTTCCACCCGACACGGCCTGGCACCCCGTTTCGACGTTGCCGGAGATGTCGTTCGACCACGGAACCGTCGTACGGCACGCGCGTAATCGACTGGCTGCAAAACTCTCCTACACCAACATCGCATTCGGGCTGGCTCCCGAAGAGTTCGCGATGTCGACACTGCGCGAAATCTACTGCGCTGCACTCGGTTACCAAGTCGACGCAACCAACTTGCAACGCGTACTGGGTCGCCGAGGCGTACTGACTCCCACCGGCAACACTGCACCGTCCGGCAAGTCGGGCGGACGCCCACCGGCCCTGTACCGCTTCACCGACTCCACCTTGCGAGTCACCGACGAGTTCGCTGCACTGCGTCCCCCGAGCTGACGTCGATCAGGTTCTCAGGCAACGGCTTCGAAACTTCCGCGTTGCAGCCACGCCGAGTTCACCGCGCCGGCCGGATCGATGACCCGATTGATTGCGCCGAACCGCGTCGTCACCCGATCGAGAATCCGATCGGCCTGCCAACGATCCGTCGGATCAGCGACTATCGCAAAGAAGCGATGGGTCGGTTTTCCCGCCATGATGCGCACCAATTCTGTCACCGTCCGCGCAGTGACCGCCACGCTCCAACCGGCGTCGAGAAACTCGGTGGCGATACGCGCACCGTGCTCGAATCCGATGTCCGTGACAAGTACAACTCCCCTGTTCGGGGCGATCTCAGAAACGCTCATTGCGAAACCTCCACTCGGAATCAAACTTCTTGACTCCCATGTAAGTCCGCAATCTTGTGGCTCCCTTGTGTTGGTTCTGTGAGAACTCTGGGGATTCCGCGCCCCACGCATCAGGCAGATCGAGACAGCCCCGCCCAGAAGACCGTCGAGGCCGCGTTCACCACATCGCCGACCGGCACGTCGCCCAACATTCCGCCCGCGGCCAGCGTCGCGACGCCATGGAACGTCGCAAAGGCAACCAGCGCAATACTTTCCGGATCACCGGCGGCAATGTCACCCGCAGCCTGCGCTTCCGATACGAGCCGAACGGTCAGGTCCATCGTCGCGTGCCCCGCGTTCACGACAGTCTCGGCCGCACCGGGTGCATGCTTGTTGCTGTACATCAGAGACAACAGGCCCGGATGCTCGAGCGCAAAATCCACATAGGCGTTGGCGAGCGAGGAGAACCGGGCTCTCGCGGTCGGCGGCGCCTCCGAAACTGCTCGCTCGAGCGCACCGGTCATCCGATGGAATCCGCTTTCAGCCAAGGCGTCGAGCAAAGCCTGACGGTCGCGAAAATGCTTGCCGGGGGCCGCGTGACTCACGCCCGCCTCGCGCGCAAGCTGCCGCAGCGACAACTTGTCGACGCCATCTTGCTCGAGGGTCGCTTCAGCTGACGCCAGGAGTTCCTGTCGCAGGCTGCCGTGGTGGTACGGCTGTTCGTGGGCGGGCATGGTGGCACCATATCAAAATGTTGTCATTGACAACTATGGTGTCAGTGCCTACATTTGGAATCACCCGAACCGAAGGAGCCACCATGGCCATTGACGTAGCCGGAACCACCGTCCTCATCACCGGAGCCAGCGCTGGGCTCGGAGTGGAATTCGCTCACCGCTTCGCCGCTCGCGGTGCAAATCTGGTTCTCGTCGCCAGGCGGGCAGATCGCCTCGAAGCCCTCGCTACCGAACTCCGCGTCGCCCACGGCATCACAGTCACAGTTCTGCCTGCCGACCTGGCGGCGCCCGGCGTCGGCGCAACACTGCACCAGGAGCTGACAAACCGTGGCATCACCGTCACCTCGCTGATCAACAACGCCGGATTCGGAACACACGGAGCATTCGTGGACGAAGATCTCGAGCGCGTCACGTCCGAAATTCAGCTCAACATCGCCACGCTGGTCGAACTGACGCACACCTTCCTGCCCGATCTCCTGGGCGGACGTGGAGCGCTCGTCAACATCGCGAGCACGGCGTCGTTCCAGCCGACCCCTGGCATGGCCGTCTACGGCGCGTCCAAGGCTTTTGTACTCAACTTCACCGAAGCACTCTGGGCAGAAGCTCGCGGCAGCGGATTGACCGTATTGGCGGTGTGCCCCGGCCCGACACGAACCGAGTTCTTCGACGTCGTCGGCTCCGAAGATGCTGCGGTCGGGCGAATGCAGACGGCAACTCAGGTGGTGGATACAGCTTTCCGGGCACTGGATCGACGCAACGCACCGCCGACAGTCGTATCAGGTTTGCCGAATTGGGTGTCCTCGATCAGCACTCGCTTCGCAACCCGCCGGTTGGGAGCGTTGATTTCGGGTCGACTGTTGGGTGACGTGCGAATGAAGTCCGCAGCGAACCGCCCGTCGACGTCGGCCATATAGACAAGCAACGGCTGTGTGGAAGCAACGGCTGTATAGAAGCAACGGCTACGGGAGTTTCGGCTGGACCTCGTCGTCGGTCTGTTCGGCCTCGGTGGCCGGATCCCCGGATTCCGGATCCCCAGATTCCGGGTGGTCCCCCACACCGAGGTCGTCGTACGGATTGAGCACTGCCAGAACCAAGGTCACGACGCACGCCGCGAGCGGCTGAAACAGAAGCACGAGCAACGTGCCGATGTTCGGTGCGCGCGCGATGATCTCCCCGACCGCCGGATTGTCGGCGGTGGGGAAACGCAGTTTTGTCACGCCCGAACCCACGAGTGCCATCAGTCCGGCACCTGCCGCCGAGCCGACTATCAACCCGCCCAGGGCATACGGGCCTCGACTCAGACGCGCCAACCACGCCGCTACTGCCGACAGCACACCGACGATCAGTGCCAGCCAGATGAACACAGCACTCGCGTCGAACTGATGGAGGCTCTCACCCGTCAACGCGACGCCGCGCCCCTCGGACACCACCAACAGATGCTCGGCCGGAGCCAAGAACGCCCACACCACACCGACGAGCACGCTCACGCCCGCAGTGGTTGCGGCGATCACGATCGCGGTGCGCAGACGAGTCTGCCGAAGAGAGATCACACAGAGTGACGCTACCTGCGGGCGGCGTCGATCGAGTCGACGACACCGTGTCGGGAGCATTTCGCCCACCATCCGTCAGGGCTGACCTGAACGATCATGCGGCGCCCGCACTGCTCGCAGAAGCGAGGCGGCTCTAGCCCCATCGACGCCGCAGTCGGCGTCGGATCGTCGACACCGTCGACGATCCGACGCCCGGTGAACGGGTTGTACCGCTCCTCGGTCACCGGAGTGCTCACAGAGTGTCGTTCAGTGCTTTGATCGGCATCTGCAGATCCACCAACAAATCCAGATCCTTCTCGGCGGGACGCCCGAGGGTGGTCAGGTAGTTGCCGACGATGACGGCGTTGATTCCGCCGAGGATGCCCTGCTTGGCACCCAGGTCGCCGAGGGTGATCTCGCGTCCACCCGCGAAGCGCAGGATCGTGCGGGGCAGCGCGAGACGGAATGCCGCCACGGACTTGAGCGCCTCGCTGGCGGGCAGCACATCCAGATCCCCGAAGGGGGTGCCGGGACGCGGGTTGAGGAAGTTGAGCGGGACCTCGTCCGGCTCGAGCTCAGCCAAGTTCGCGGCAAATTCTGCGCGCTGCTCCAATGATTCACCCATACCGAGGATTCCGCCGCAGCACACTTCCATGCCTGCTTCGCGAACCATCCGAAGCGTGTTCCACCGCTCTTCCCACGAGTGTGTGGTCACGACGTTCGGGAAATGCGACTTCGAGGTCTCCAAGTTGTGGTTGTACCGGTGCACACCCATGGCGGCCAGTTGGTCGACCTGTTCTTGGGTCAGCATGCCGAGCGAGCAGGCGATCTGGATGTCGACCTCATTGCGGATCGCCTCGATACCTGCGGCTACCTGAGCGAGCAACCGGGCGTCAGGTCCGCGGACGGCGGCCACGATGCAGAACTCGGTAGCGCCCGACTTCGCAGTCTGCTTGGCAGCTTCCACCAGGCTCGGGATGTCCAACCAGGCCGCGCGAACCGGCGACTGGAAGAGTCCGGACTGCGAGCAGAAATGGCAGTCCTCGGGGCAACCGCCCGTCTTGAGGCTGATGATGCCCTCGACCTCGACCTCCGGTCCACACCATTTCATACGCACATCGTGGGCGAGAGCCAGCAGGTCCTCGAGCCTGTCGTCGTCGAGTCGGAGTACGTCGAGCACCTGGCTTTCGGTCAGGCCAACTCCTCTTTCGAGAACTTGCTCGCGCGCCTGGTCGAGGATGTCGACCGTCGCAGGGGCCGTGCTAATCGGGGGCGGGGTCACAGACGTCTCCTTCGAAACCAGCAAAATTGAACACCGTACAAGTTGAACGGTGTTCACGTTAGAGACGTGGTGGAATACTGTCAAAGGCGGATCCGATCGACATCCGATCGCGAGCGGTCCACAGCGGGACGAAACGAGGGGAACAACAAGTGCAGTTGCGACGCGGCGACGTGCTGGACGGCGCCATGGCGATACTCGACGAGTTCGGACTTGCCGACCTCACGATGCGCAGGCTCGCAACGTCACTGGGTGTCCAACCCGGCGCCCTGTACTGGCACTTCCCGAACAAGCAGACCTTGCTCGGTGCGGTCGTCGACAAGATCCTCGAAGACCTCGACACTCCCGTAGACGCAGAGACATGGCAAGACGCGTATTCCGACCTGGCACACAGACTTCGGTCTGCCCTGCTGGCGCACCGCGACGGCGCCGAGTTGGTCAGTGCCACCTTCGCCTCGCGGATGACAAGCAGCAAGGTGCGCGAGCACTTCGTACACGCCGGCGAAGAATCCGGGCTATCACGCGAGCATGCCCAACTCGCGGCGTACGCCCTGCTGTACTACGTGCTCGGCCACACCGTCGACGAGCAGTCCCGAGCGCAGATGGAAGAAATGGGGGCACTTACCCGAGCACCCATTTCCCCCGACTCCCCCGAGGTGATCGGCGGCGGTTCCGACGAGGACCTCCTCGACGGCGATCCGACAGTGCGCTTCCAGTTCGGCCTGGACCTGTTCATCGACGGCATCCGCACTCGCCTGAATTCGACCACACATTCAACGCGCACCGAATCGGCTCTACGACACCCCTGACAGCCGCAGTAATGCAGTAGTGCCGGCCGCGGCAATCACCACTAGTACCAATGGCGCCTTGAACCAGGCGCAGATGCCTCCGGCCACCACACCGAGCATCCGCGCCGGCCCTGCAACGTCATGCCCGATGAAGATCGTCGATGTCGCAACCACTGCAAGCAGCAGCACCACGACAGCACGATCGAGGGTTTTCTCGGCAAAGCTCGAAAGCTTCACCCGAGCGCGGAGCAGAACGCCACTTGCCCGCAAAGCGTAAGAGCCGCAAGCGAACACGACAATACCGATCCAGACCGACGCGGTATTCATCGAACCTTCTCCCGGAACGGTATCGTCACTGCGATACTCAGCAGCGCTACGAGCGGCGCGGTACCGGGCGGCAGGAACGGCGACGTGGCCACCGCGACTGCTGCACCGATCAGGGCGGCAAGCAGCGTCACCTTTTCCTTCAGCGCAGGCAAGACAAGGGCCAGAATGACAGCCGGAAACGCGGCATCCAATCCCAACACGCCGGGGTCTCGGACGACGCTGCCGAGCAACCCGCCCAGCAGCGCTCCGATCGGCCACGACACCGCGATCCCGATTCCACAGAACCAAAAAGCCGCACGCTTACGCTCCACCGATCCCTGCGCCATGGCGACCGCGACGCTTTCGTCGTTGACCAGGTGCGCGCCGACCATACTGCGCCAGCCTGAATCTTTGTAGCGACCCCGGCCGAGAAATGATCCTGCGGACATCCCGTAGGCGAAGTTACGTGAGTTGATCAACAAGCCCGCCACAACAGCAGCGGTGGCACTGCCTCCGGCTGCGATGATTCCGATGAACAAGAACTCCGAAGACGCTCCCAGAACGAGTACAGCCAATGCCGAAAGCTGCCACAACGAGAATCCAGCCGATCCTGCCGTCACACCGTAGGACACACCGACGATGACCACGGAGAGACAGATCAGCACGCTCACCCGAACCGTGTCTCGATCAACTGTTCGCCATAAAGAACGCATGTATTCTATGTTGAACGAAGTGACACCGTTCGTCAAGTAGAACGACCGATCGGAGAATCGAACGATGCCCAGTAATGAAACGGATACAGCGGAGACTCCTCAGAAACTGGTCGCCGTCGCACTCAAACGCGAACGTGCCCGAGCAGGCTTGAGCCTCTCGGAGGTGGCGCGGCGCGCCGACATCGCCAAATCCACACTCTCCCAACTCGAATCCGGCCTCGGGAACCCGAGCCTCGAAACACTGTGGGCACTCGGCAACGCGTTGGGTGTGCCGTTCTCACAACTCGTCGACTCGCAGGCACAGACCGTTCAATTGATTCGAGCCGGAGAAGGTCCCGCAATTGCTTCGGCAAACGCGTCGTACATCGCGACGCTCTTGGCGCCGAGCCCACCGAACGCACGACGTGATCTGTATCGGATAGTCGCCGAACCGGGCGAGCCGCGTATTTCGACTCCGCATGCGCGCGGCACCACCGAACACGTTGTGATCGGCACCGGGCGAGCGGAGGTCGGGCCCACTGCAGATCCGATCGAGCTCGGCCCGGGCGACTATCTCGCTTATCCCGGTGACGAGGAGCATATCTTTCGGGCGCTCGAACCAGGGACGACGGCGACCATGGTGTCGGAACACATCTGAGCCGCGATGAGTTTCGCCGCTGCGGGAAGTCTGTATCTGGGAGGTGATGTGGCCAGAGCCTCGATTGCCGACGACAGTAACGACCGACAGCAGGAGGACCCATGTCCGGATCCAGCATCAGCAGCATTTTGCTCTCGAGCACCAACCCCGAACGCTTGCGCGACTGGTACGCCGAGGCGTTCGCCCCGAAGGTCGACCGGACTCCCGGTGACCCTGGCTACGACGTCCTCGACTTCAACGGTTTCTACGTAATGCTCGACAGACGCGACGACGTCGGTGAGACCAACCCCCAACCGGGTCGCATGTTCCTCAACGTCGAGACCGACGACGCCCGGTCGATCGCACAGCGCATCGACGCACTCGGCGGAAACTGGCACGCTCCGCTCGAAGTCCGCGGGGGCAGTTTGTTCGCCACCGCGATCGACCCCGACGGAAACTACGTTCAGATCATCGAGTTCAGCGAGGAAGCCAGGGCCGACATGGAATCCGGAATGACGGATTCCCAACCCACCTAGTCCGACACCAGCTAGGAACGGAGACAGTCATGCTTGCGGACACCAAAGCATTCAGCGGATTTTCGGTGACAGACATCGATGCTGCAAAGAAGTTCTACGGCGAAATACTCGGGCTGAAAGTGACCGATGAAGACATGGGGCTGATTCGGCTACATCTTGCCGGAGGAACCGAAATCCTCGTCTATCCCAAACCGAATCACGAAGCGGCGACGTACACGATTCTCAACTTCGTCGTCGACGACATCGACACAACCGTCGATCAACTGACCGCACGTGGCGTGGAGTTTCTGAAATACGACGGATTCCCCCCGGATGCGCGAGGCATCATGCGTGGCAACGGCCCCGACATCGCGTGGTTCACCGATCCAGCCGGCAATGTTCTGTCGGTAATCAAGGAGTCCTGACGCGCTTAACCGCTGAACAGCTGTGACTGCCGCTGTTCAGCGGTGTCGGTGTTGGAGCGTTCTGCTGCCGCAGTTTCACGCTCGGCCGCCAGTTGCTCGGCGCTTTTTGCGTCGACAACGGGCTCCGACGCGCTGAGGTCGGAAAACAAGCCATTGCTCGATTCGTTCACATGCCACCCTTTTGCCTGGTCATCGTTGCCGCGCGCAGATAAACCTGCGTTAGAGATCGGTCGATGGCTACTTGATTACTGCCGCCCGTACGGCGCCGACAAGGCGCCGATGACCCAGCAGTTCTTGACCCAGTGTTGCACGCCTGTGTTTTCCACGAGAAATTCGGTCCAGACGGGTTGTCATCGCCCGCACGGCGGAGCAATGTGAAAGATGAGCGCGGAGCAGGTCGGCAGCACTTTCGTCGGACACCTGGCCCCTCAATTCACCGCACAATTTTTGGAGGAATCATGTTGGGAATTGCTTTGGGCCTCGGCAGCGCTGCTGTCGGAATCGGCCTCGGACTACTGGGCGCGGGAGCGGGAATTCTGCTGAGCGACAAGACCGTCAAAACTGCGCGACGTGACCTCACCGCCTGACGAGGGCGAGCGCACTGACTATTTGGACACTCGGGTCAGCACTCGGATCAACGCGGCGATGCGCCACCCCGCGCAGTGGGTGCTCTCGCACGCCACACGTCGCCGCGGCGTGGACACAGACGCAGCCGTTCCCACCAGCGCCCAGGACGTGCTCGACCGGTTGACGGCTCTCCGAATCAGCACGTGGAGTTACGGTTTCGACCACAAGTCGATCCGTCATCTCGGACCGATGGCACAGGATTTTGCCGCAGTCTTCGGCCTGGGATCCAACACCCGTCGGATCTCGGCCGTCGATGCAAACGGCGTCTGCATGGCGAGCATCCAAGCATTGAACCGCAAAGTTCTCGCCCTCGAGACAAAGGTCAGCGCGCTCGAGAAGGACATGGGCAGACTGCACGAAGAACTAGGAGGCACGGGCACGGATCGAAATGCATTAAAGGTCAACAACAGTCACACACCCCCGCCGCTCGACGAGTCCGGTAGGTCCGCAGGTCTGTAGTTTGTTCGGTGTGACCGCCCCTGATTCAGACTCCGACTCGGAACCCAACGAGATTGCCGCGCTGTTCGACGTGACGTCCGACTCCGTCGGTGACGAACATGTCGAACAGGTACTTTCCGAATTCGGCCTCGGCGCAACGGAGATCACGCAGACCGCGGCCCGCATCCGGGCCAGTCGGTCGGAATTTCGCCGACTGCGCCGTCGCGAGAACGAATTGGCGGTCCTCTACTCGAGTGCGCGTGAACTCGCGCAAGTTCGCGACGTGGACACTCTGCTCCAGCGACTCGTCAACCGAGCACACGACATCATGGGCACCGACGTCACGTACCTCTCCGAGTTCGATGTGGTCACCAGAGATCTGAATGTTCGAAAGACAGCAGGCGCCGTCTCGCCGGAGCTACAGCATCTACAGGTTCCCGCCGGCGCGGGACTGGTCAGTGCGATTGCCGAATCTCGAGCAGCCCAATGGGTTCAGAACTACAGCGACTACACGCAGTCGCGTCACGACGAGGTGGTCGACGCCGCGATAGTCGCCGAAGGTCTGGTGGCGATTCTCGGCGTGCCGATGCTCTCGGACGGCCAGATCCTCGGAGTCCTGTTTGCCGCCGACCGCCGGGAACGACGATTTACTGCCGATCAGATAGCCCTGCTCTCGGCGCTGGCGGATCATGCCTCGGTGGTCCTGCAAACCGCGCGGGCGCTCGACCGCGCCGAGGAATCCGCCGCCGAGACCGGGCGAGCACTCGACGAACTGCGGGAGCACGTGTCCGCGCGCGACAAGTCGAACATCGTCCACCAGGATCTGATCCACGCCGTTCTCCGTGGCGGCGGATACGCCCAGGTTGCACGAACCCTCAGCAGCGCACTCGAGCGCGGCACCGTCGTGGTCGACAGTGAGCTACGCCCTCTGGTCAAATCCTCGGGCGAGCAGATCACGACGGTGCCGTTGTCTCTACCTCGCGCCGTGTCCGAGGCCATCGACCAGAGTCGCCGAAGCGGCCGATGCACGTTTGTCGCCGATGACGGTGAAACCGTGATCCAACTCGTCAGCGCCATCACCGCCGGCGAATCATTCCTCGGGGCCATCTTGCTGAATCGTTCGGACGCGCCGATCGGACCTGTCGAACTCAGGACCGTGGAACGGGCCGCTCAGGTTACTGCGATCCTCGTGTTGCAACACACGGCGGCGGCAGCAGCGGATCGGCGCGCACGTGACGAACTGGTCGCCGATCTGTTGAGCACTGCGCCCGAGCGCAGGCGCGATCTCGAACGTCGGACCCGCAACCTCGGCATCTCCCTCGGCGAACTCGATACCGTCCTCGTGGTGTCGGTTGCTCCGGAACTCCGCACCGCTGCGCTCCGCACAATCGGGCAGAGTTTGCCGGTCGGGGCTTTGGCGTCGCAGCACGCCGGATTGATCGCGGTGGTCTCGCGCTCGGGGAACCCGGCAGCCGCGGCAACCGTCGTTCACCGCCAGATCACCGGTTCGGTGGGACCTCACGCCGTGGTGATTGCGCCGGCAACGGCGGAGCGTCCCGAAGACCTCCCGGCGCGCTTCACCTCTGCCCTGCGTACTGCTCGCCTGCTCTCGGCGTTGGGCAAGACCGACGGCGCGGTCACGACGGCGTCGTATCTGCCGTACACCGTTCTGTTCGGCGAAAATCCGGAATCACTTCATCAGTTCATCGATGACGTGATCGGCCCGGTACTCGCCTACGACCGCGACAAGGACACCGATCTCACTGCGACCCTGCGCGCCCTCGTGCGCAACGAAGGAAGCCCGACCAAGGCTGCCCGCGCCCTCAACTATCACCCGAACACCGTCATTCAGCGTCTCGAGCGCATCCGCACGCTCCTCGGTCACTCGTGGCGTGAAGACGAGAACTTCTTTCGGGTGTCCATGGCGACGAGGCTCGACGAGCTTCGGCAAGTGGGCGCCGAAGAGGCCGAGGGCGAGACCGTCGACAGAGACGGTGGTGCATGACACTACAATTTCGACCGATCAATGTGCCCTGAGCACGTGGCCTGGCAAGCATCAACCTCCCTACTGTGAAGCGGAGCACAGAATCACTTCAGGAGGACCACCCCCCGTGTCAATCAACAGCCCGTCTATCAATAGCCGTATCGCCAATTTCCGGTCCTACGATGTCGCCGCACGGCGCGCCGAGATCGTCCGCCAGACGGACCTGACCGAAGCAGACATCGCGGTCTACGACGCTGCCGACGGTCTCACCATCGATCAGGCCGATCGCATGGTCGAGAACGTAGTCGGCGTCATCGGCATCCCGGTCGGCGTCGCCACCAACTTCACGATCAACGGCACGGACTACCTGATCCCTCTCGCCACCGAGGAGCCGTCGGTAGTCGCAGCCGCGAGTAACGCTGCCCGCATCGCACGCGGACTCGGCGGCTTTCACGTCTCGAGCACCCCGCCGATCATGCAGGCCCAGATACAACTCGTCGACGTCGTGGATCCGGCGGCCGCCCGAATCCGACTCCTCGAGGCTCGCGAGGAAATCATTGCACTCGCCAACGAGCAGGACCCGAAGCTGGTCAGCGTCGGCGGTGGCGTGAAGGACATTTCGGTTCGCATCGTCCCTTCGGGCAAGGCCACCTACGTGGTCCTCCATCTTCATGTCGACGTACGAGATGCCATGGGCGCCAACGCCGTCAACACGATGGCCGAGGCAATCGCGGATCGAGTCGCCGAGATCGGCGGCGGACACGTCGTCCTGCGCATTCTCACCAACAAGGCCGATCTGCGGCTGACGCGCGTTCGCGCCGTGTTCGACGCCGAATTGATCGGCGGCGCAGTGGTTGTGGACAACCTGATCCATGCCGCGCGCTTGGCGGAGCTGGATCCCTACCGCGCCGCGACGCACAACAAGGGCATCATGAACGGCATCAGCGCCGTAGTGCTGGCGACCGGAAATGACACGCGCGCAGTCGAAGCCGGATGCCACTCCCATGCAGTCAACGCCGACGGAATCTACTCCTCGCTCTCGCATTTCGAGAAGAATGCCGACGGAAACATCGTCGGCACCCTCGAGCTGCCCATGCCGGTCGGCCTCGTCGGCGGGGCCACCAAAGTGCACCCCGTAGCGCAGGCCGCAATCAAGATGCTCGGCGTCGAGAGCGCCGAGGAACTCGCCGGCATCATCCTGGCAGTCGGTCTGGCGCAGAACCTGGCCGCTGTCCGCGTTCTGGCCAGTGAAGGTGTCCAACGCGGACACATGGGACTGCACGCCCGCAACATCGCTGCCACCGCCGGAGCGCAGAGGAGCGAGATCGACGCCGTGGTCGCACGCCTGATCGCGGACAAGAGCATTCGCGTCGAACATGCCGAGAAGGTTCTCGCCGAGATCCGCGGCGGAAACTGACGACAATGACCGAAACAGTTGCAGGATCACCAGTGTGGAAGCCGGCGCCTCATCGAGTGCCGGCGCCGGGACTACCGACCTCGGTCCGGATCTACGAAGTCGGGCCACGCGACGGACTTCAAGCAGAGACGGCGGTGATCCCGACCGAGACGAAAGCCCAGTTCATCGAACGCCTCGTCGCGGCCGGTTCCCGCACAGTCGAATTGACGAGCTTCGTCTCACCTCGATGGATCCCGCAACTCGCGGACGCGGAAGAATTGATGGATCGGCTGCACCTGCCGGACTCGGTACGTACGGTCGTTCTTGTCCCGAACCGTAGGGGTCTCGAGCGGGCCGTTGCCGCCGGAGCGCGCGAAGTTGCAGTGTTCGTCAGCGCTACAGAGGAATTCGCGAAACGAAACCTCAACTCGACGGTGGACGGCGCTATAGCCGCGGCCACCGAGGTCACTGCCGCCGCAAGAGCTCTGGGACTTCCCGTCCGCGGCTACATCTCGATGTGCTTCGGCGACCCTTGGGAAGGCACTGTGCCCGTCGAACGTGTCGCCGACATCGCGAAGACCCTGGTCGACAGCGGTGTCACGTCACTCTCACTCGGCGACACCATCGGCGTCGGCACACCTGGCCATGTGCTCGCCTTACTCGACGCCCTCCGAGAACGTGGCATCCCTACATCGCAGATCGCCATGCACTTTCACGACACCTACGGCCAGGCGCTGTCGAACGTCTATGCGTCATTGACCGCTGGAGTATCCGAATTCGACAGTTCCGCAGGTGGTCTCGGACGGTGCCCGTACGCCAAGGGCGCGACCGGGAATCTCGCCACCGAGGACCTGGTGTGGATGCTCCACGGCCTCGGGATCGACACCGGCATCGACCTGGATTCCCTTACCGACACAAGTAGTTGGATGGCCGAACAGATCGGACACTCGAGTCCGTCCCGAGTCGTCACCGCCCTCCGCGCAGCACGTACCTGACACTCGCACGCAAGCCCCTCCCTGTACGACCCCCTGCCATGCATGACACTGGAGAAGACTGATGTCACCACCGCAGTCGGCAACGACGCCGACCACCACAACCGCGCCGACCGATCAGCAGACATACCTCGAAGTCTGGGGCGACACTGTCAACGGTCGACACCTCGCGATCTCCGTCGCAGTCGGCAGTGTCGTGGGCGCCTCGGCTCTGCTTGCGGCCCAGTCGCTGTTCGAACGGGTCGTCAGCGAACCGTCGTTGGCCCAGGCGTACAGCCTGCTGGTCGGGATCGCGGCCTGCCTGCTCGCCGGCGTCGTCTGCGGAATCTTCATCAAGCCGAAGCGGATAGTCGCCTTGGCCGCCGCCGACGCGGAGTCGATCGACGGTGTCATCACGACGATGAGTGAGCAGCGTCAGGGTCTGGGCACTCTCGCCGACATTCCGGAGCAGAGTCGACAGGAACTTCGCGAACTCGGTCTGTACGACCACTTCGCCGCTGCCGAGGCCGAGCACGCACAGGCCTCGAAGACATCGCCCTCGAACCCGCCGAAGGACGGTGGGCGCGCATGAGTTCGGTTCTGACCAACGAAATTCTCATCGCCGTTCTCTTCGGCATCATCGGTGCTGTCGCGTTCACGTTCATCGGATTGATCTCCGGCACGGACGAGACCGCCACCATCGCACCGCTGACTCTGCTCGTGATTCTGCTCGGCGCTCCCCCGGCGGCAGTCTTCACGTTCTTCCTCTCCGGTGCGATCGCCAAACACATGACGCATGCGGTGCCGACGATGCTGCTGGGCATTCCCGGCGACACGATGGCGATTCCGCTCTTGCCGGAAGCGCAGATGATGCGCTCACTCGGCATCCCGCACATCGCACTCCGCAAGGCGATCTCGGGAGCAGTGATCTCGGCGTTCGTCGCCGTGCCGGTTGCCGTTCTGTTCGCGACCATCCTCGCGCCGTTCGCCGACACCGTTCAGTCGATCGCACCGTGGCTGTTCCTGGTCGCCGCCATCGGCATCGCCTATGCCTCACCAGGCCGTTGGGCCGGGGTGGTCGCCCTCGTTCCGTTTGTCATCTTGATCCTCGGTGCCCGCGCGTTGACGTCGAATTACGATGTGTCGCTGAACATCAGCTACTTCCTGGCCATTGCGGTCGGGCCGCTGATCGCCGACCTCGCGCTGACCCTGGGGCCGTCGAGCCGCAAGGACATGGAACGCAGCGAACCCAAGACCGTCGCACTGGCCCCGGACATCAAAGGATGGAAGGGATACTTCCCCAATCCTCTGAAGGTCCTCGATCGCAAGCAGATCGGTTACACCGCAGCCGCTTCCACGGTGTCGAGCGCAACGTTCGTTTTCAGCCCCGTCGCCATGACAGTTCTGATGGGTGAGCTGGTAGGTGCGCGGATCAAGAACGGATATCACCGACTGACCACCATGGTCTCGGCAAAGAACGGTACGACGGAATCCACCTACATCGCGGAAACCCTCATCCCTCTCGTGGCCTTCGGCCTTCCGCTCAGCCCGCTGGCAGCAGGTCCCGCGGCCCCTCTGTTCAACGCTCCGCCGGTCTTCGAGACCAATCAGGAAACCGGAGTGATCAACAATCTCTCCACGTACCTGACGCAGTGGGAGTTCCTGCTCTACGGACTGCTCGCAGTGGTCACGGCAACGGTCATCGCGTACCCGTTTGCCATGAACTACGCGTACCGCGCTGCGTCAGCGGTGGTCAAGCACATCAGTCACGAAGCTGTGATCGCGGTGTTCACGGGACTGGTTGTGGTCATCAGCATCTGGGAGGGCGGCATCCTCGGGCTTCTGATCACCGTGACGGTCGGCCTGGTCGGTGGCCTTCTCGGGCGCCTGTTCAAGATTCACGGCGGTGTTCTGTTCATGGGTTACTACGTGGCGCTGTTCAGCGTTCCTGCCCTGATCAATCTGTTCTGATTCGCTGGATTCCACCAACACGTGCGGACCCGCAAGAATGTGGGTCCGCACGTGTTTTCTCAGCTACCGACCGTGAGAGCCACGGTTCGATTCCGGTCCAGCTTCTTCGCTCGGTACAACGCCTCGTCAGCGCAATCGACCAATTGCGTCAGGTCTGCGTCGCCGTGGGGTGAACATGCGACGCCGATGCTGACCGTCGGCCCGAGTTCACCCAATACCGCCGACGAATTCTCCGCTTGTGCGCGTCGAATCATCTCGGCCGTTTCGGTCGCACCCTCGAGATCGACGCCGGCCATCAGTACGACGAACTCCTCACCGCCCAACCGGGCGAAGAGATGCTTGTCATCGAGGTTCCGCCGCACCTGATCGGCAAAACTCACCAACGCGGTATCGCCGGCGCGATGGCCGAGGTTGTCGTTCACCATCTTGAAGTGATCCAGATCCATCATCAGGACGCTCACCGGGCGACCAGAGTGGCGACGCGGATCGGGCGCACCCGTCACGCTGCCGCCTCGCCGCAAGAACTCGTCCCGGCGCAACGCACCGGTGAGATCGTCGTGGGTGACGGCCTGTGTGAGTGCCTCGAGCGCGCGGCGGCGCTCGAGGATCACACACGCCACCGCGATCGGCGCTACCGCCAGCAACGACAATCCGATCTGGACGGACGCACTGACGGGCGAGACGCCTTCGCTGGACAATCCGAGATGCCCGTCGGCCGTCAGTACCAACGTCCAGGCAGTTGATGCGGCGGTGAGCACCGACGTGACAAAGACATTGGTGAGCAAAGCGGCAGTCACCAGCGCCGGCATGGCAAACGCGATCGCTCCGGCGCCGCCGATCACCCACTCCAAGATGATGCAGATGGCCAGCAGCGCTGTCGGAACAACTGATCGACGCAGAAGTGTGGCAACAGCTTTCGGGTCTCGATCCACCCACCGAAGCGAAGGGAAACTCAGCACCAACGGGACGATGGTCATGTAGTTGACGAACTCACTCGAGAACCAGAGCAACCAGCCGTCCCACCACTGCCCGCCGAACAGCACGCGGTTCGCGATTCCGCCCACGAGCGCCGCCATCGACGCGGCCACGACAGTCATCGACACGAGATAGCCGACGGACTGAATACTGGTCAGTCGACGATCGTCGCCGCCCACCCAGCGGAAGGCGTAAAAGCCACTCGCAACACCGACGATGTTGGCCGCGTTGAGCCACACCGTGGACTCCCACGCCCCGCCCGTGATGAGGTCGGCTCCAACGTAGCCGGCTGCAGCGCAGATCCAGGTGAGCGGTGTGGCCGAGCGCGGCGATCGAAAGAGAATCCCGAGAAGCAGCGCATTGGCCGGCCAGAAGACAGCAAGCGTGCCCGGTAGGCGGCTCAGAATTCCGACCAGGCACGAGGCGAAGACGACTACGCCGATAAGCAGTGCGCGACGTACGGCCGATGACGACAACGACTTTTCGACCGTGCTCACCACCTACATTCGGCTGACCTACTCACAATTCGCCCCACTGTGCCTTGGCTATCGATGCAGACAAATCGGATGTTACGGCGTCAGTTGGCCAAAGGAGACGTACCGAGCGCGCCCCAAGCGGTCTGAGCAAACTCTTGGACACTCTTGCTGCCACTTCCCGCAGGCATCAACGCGAGAAGGGGAACACCACTGACCGAGACAAGATCCTCGCGATTGCATCTCTCGGCGAGGTCCGGTTCCTGCGGCCACGAACCGATCACCAACCCGGCGCATTCCACACCGGATGCACCCAGCGCTTCCACGGTCAGAGCGGTGTGATTTAGCGTGCCCAGGCCGGACGCAACCACCAGCACTACCGGTGCTGCCAGAGCTGCGGCGAGATCGCGCGCGGTGAACCCGTCCACCCCCAACCGAACCAACAAGCCGCCGGCACCTTCGATCAGGGTCAAGTCGTGGGTGGTGTCCAGGTCGCGAGCAACTCGGACTACGTCGTCGAGCTCCAACAACGGCAGACCACTTCTACGTGCAGCAGTATCCGGCGCCAAAGGTTCGGGATACCGCGCCAACTCGACCAGCGTCACGCCGCCCCCGGTCAGACGCTCGATCTCGGCCAGATCACCCGCACCGTCCACGTCGACGCCGGTCTGGGCCGGTTTGAGCACTGCAACCGACTTGCCCGACTGCAAGGCCACCGATGCCAATGCGGCTGTCACCACTGTTTTTCCGACGTCGGTCGACGTTCCGGTCACCAGGAAAATGCTCATGCTCGGGCTCCGGCCAATACTTCGCGCAGTACGAGAGCGATCTGCTCCATCTCGGATGCGGACAGCGTCGCTCGTGCGGTCAGACGCAGCCGTGACGTTCCTTCCGGAACCGACGGCGGGCGGAAGCAACCGACATGCAACCCCTGATCCCGGCACGCCGACGCGGCATCGAACGCCCGTTGCGGATCGCCGAGAACGACCGAGACGACAGCAGATTCAGGCGACGGTGCACCGGTGACGTCGGCGAGTTCGGATGCCCGGGCCAGGACGTCGAGCGCTCGCGTCGGCTCGCGCTGGAGTACGGCGAGTGCAGCTCTGGCCGCGCCGACAGCGGCGGGAGCGAGACCGGTGTCGAAGATGAACGTTCTTGCCGCGTCGATGAGATGCGCGCGAATCTTGTTGTCGCCGAGCACAACTCCGCCCTGGCTGGCGAGCGACTTGGACAGCGTTGCCGTCACGACGACGTCGGGTTCACCCGCCAGGCCCGACTCGTGGACGAGTCCACGTCCACCGGCACCGCGCACACCGATGCCATGCGCCTCGTCGACCAGCAGGATCGCCCCGTACTCGCGGCACACCTGATGCATCTCCCGCAGCGGCGCGAGGTCTCCGTCGGCGCTGAAGACCGAATCCGTGACGACCAGCGCTCGCTCTTCCACTCTGCTGCGCAACGTGTCGGCGAGAAAGCTCACGTCCGAATGCGGAGCTACCGCAACCCGGGCACGTGACAGGCGGCAGGCATCCACGAGTGAGGCATGCGATCCCGCATCGGAGACGATCAACGATCCGGGACCCGAGAGCGCCGTCACCGCGCCGAGATTGGCTGTATAGCCGGAAGAGAAGACCAGTCCGGAGTCCGCCCCGACGAACTCGGCCAGTTCGACTTCGAGCAGTTCGTGTTCGGTGGTGGTGCCGGTGACCAGACGCGAACCCGTGGCGCCCGCGCCCCAACGGCGCAGAGCCGCCGTTGCACCCTCGATCACGTCGGGGTGCCGCACGAGTCCGAGGTAATCGTTCGACGCCAGGTCGATCAACGGGGAGTCGACCGTGCGAGGACGGAGTTCGCGGCGCAGTCCAGCGGCCCTACGGTCCGCTTCGACGGCAGTGAGCCAATTCAGCGAGGTGTTCACTTTTCCGACCATACTTGAACACCGTTCAACTCAATGGTTAGGGTGCATCCGTGCTCACAACCGGACTTGATCCCCATGACGTCTCCGCCATCGATGCCGATGTCCTCTGGCATCCGTACGGATCATTTCCCGCGTCGACTCGTCCGCTGATCGTCGACTCTGCCCAGGGGGCTACCCTCACGCTCTCCGACGGCCGCCGATTGGTCGACGGAATGAGCTCGTGGTGGGCCGCCATTCACGGATACCGCAATCCCGTGCTCGACACTGCTGCTGCACGGCAGCTGGGCAAGATGAGTCATGTCATGTTCGGCGGACTGACGCACGAACCCGCCGCTCGCCTCGGGCGACTGCTCGTCGACATCACACCACCTCACCTCGACAAGGTGTTCCTCTCCGACTCCGGTTCGGTGGCCGTCGAAGTAGCAGTCAAGATGTGCCTGCAGTACTGGCGGAGCCTCGGAAAACCGTCGAAGAATCGTTTGATGACCTGGCGCGGTGGATATCACGGCGACACATTCACCCCCATGAGCGTCTGCGACCCCGACGGCGGCATGCACTCTCTCTGGACCGACGTCCTTCGCCCTCAGGTCTTCGCGCAGACTCCCCCGGCGGACTATCTCCCCGAATACGTGCAGGAGTTGGAAACGCTGCTGGCCGAGCATCACGACGAGTTGGCCGCGGTGATCGTCGAACCGGTAGTCCAAGGCGCCGGCGGAATGCGTTTCCACGACCCCGCATACCTGATCGACCTCCGTAACCTCTGCGACAAATACCAAGTCCTCCTGGTCTTCGACGAGATCGCGACCGGATTCGGACGCACCGGTGAACTGTTCGCCGCCGATCATGCCGGCGTCAGTCCCGACGTCATGTGCGTCGGCAAGGCACTGACCGGCGGGTACATGAGTCTGGCGGCAACGCTGTGCACCACGGAGATCGCAGAGACCATCACTGCCGGCGAGGGCGGCGGACTGATGCACGGCCCCACCTTCATGGGCAATCCACTCGCGTGCGCTGTCGCGGTCGCGTCGACCGAACTTCTGCTCGCAATGGACTGGCGGCGTGACGTCGCAACCCTCGAACGTAGCCTCGCTCGCGGCCTCGCCGAAGCCGTCACAATTCCCGGGGTGGTGGACGTTCGAGTCAAAGGCGGAATCGGGGTGATCGAACTCGAGCAGCCGGTCGAGATGCAGAGCGCCACCGATGCGGCCGTCGACGCCGGGGTCTGGCTTCGACCGTTCCGCAACCTGGTGTACGCGATGCCTCCGTACCTGTGTTCGGACGCGGAGGTGGAACAGATCACAGCCGGAATGCTTGCAACCGCCCGCAGCCAGGCGAAACGGTGATCAGCGGCGTAGACAGTCGACAAGATTCGATCGGCTGCACCCGATAGGGTCTGATTCATGGATCAACCGCCGAGCGCGCCCTCAGCCACTCCCATCCCGGTATGGCCTGGCAGTGCGTACCCACTCGGTGCCACCTACGACGGCGCGGGGACCAATTTCTCGCTCTTCTCCGAGGTCGCCGAAGCCGTCGAACTGTGCCTGATCGCCAAGGACGGCACCGAAACCCGCATTCGGATGGACGAGGTCGACGGTTACGTCTGGCATGCGTACCTTCCGTCCGTGTCCCCCGGCCAGCGATACGGCTACCGCGTGCACGGGCCGTACGATCCGGCTGCAGGTCTGCGCTGCGATCCGAGCAAACTCCTGCTGGACCCGTACGGAAAAGCGTTCGACGGAGACTTCGACGGAGATCGTTCACTGTTCTCGTACGACGTCGAGTCGGCGGCGGACCCCGAACCTGTTGGAGACGACGAAACTCCTGCCGTGGAGCCGGAAGAAGCCACCGACGAAACGAGTTCGGAGGCCGAATCGGGCGAGGTGGGCCTCGAAGACGAGTCACCCACGGACGATCAGGAATCGGACGAGAGCCTCGAGCCCGAACCCTTCGATCCCGAACCGCTCGTCGACGAACCCGCTACCATCCCTTTCCCCCAACATGATTCGCTCGGTCACACGATGTCGACCGTCGTCATCAATCCGTTCTTCGACTGGGCGTCCGACCGCTCGCCGAAGCGTCCGTACCACGAGACGGTCATCTACGAAGCGCACGTCAAGGGTATGACCGCGACGCACCCCGGAGTTCCGGAGGAATTGCGCGGCACTTACGCCGGACTCGCGCATCCGGTGATCATCGAGCACCTCAC
Source organism: Rhodococcus sp. ARP2 (assembly GCF_001029585.1). Lineage (NCBI taxonomy): Bacteria > Bacillati > Actinomycetota > Actinomycetes > Mycobacteriales > Nocardiaceae > Rhodococcus > Rhodococcus sp. ARP2. The sequence continues at coordinate 30,023 of NZ_LEKE01000105.1, forward strand.
CAATCTGGGTGTCACGGCGATCGAACTGATGCCGGTCCATCAGTTCATGCACGACCAGGTGCTGCTCGATCAGGGACTGCGAAACTACTGGGGCTACAACACCTTCGGCTTTCTTGCTCCACATACCGACTACTCCTCGGCCGCCAAACCCGATGCGGCCGTGGCGGAATTCAAGGCAATGGTGCGCAGTTTCCACCAGGCGGGTATCGAGGTGATCCTCGACGTGGTCTACAACCACACCGCCGAGGGCAACCACATGGGGCCGACCATCAGCTTCCGCGGAATCGACAACGCCGCCTACTACCGACTGGTCGACGGCGACGAAGCGCACTACATGGACTACACCGGAACGGGCAACAGCCTCAATGCCCGTCATCCGCACACCCTGCAATTGATCATGGACTCGCTGCGGTACTGGGTCACCGAAATGCATGTCGACGGTTTCCGCTTCGACCTGGCCTCCACACTCGCCCGTGAACTGCACGACGTGGACCGCCTTTCCGCCTTCTTCGATCTGGTGCAACAGGATCCGATCGTCAGTCAGGTGAAACTGATCGCCGAACCGTGGGACGTCGGCGAAGGCGGTTACCAGGTCGGCAACTTCCCAGGCCTGTGGACCGAATGGAACGGTAAGTACCGCGATACCGTCCGCGACTACTGGCGTGGTGAGCCGGCAACGCTGGGCGAGTTCGCTTCCCGCCTCACCGGATCCTCTGATCTCTACGAGGCGACCGGACGTCGCCCCGGCGCGAGCATCAATTTTGTCATCGCCCACGACGGTTTCACCCTGCACGACCTCGTCTCGTACAACGAGAAGCACAACGAAGCCAACGGCGAGAACAACAACGACGGCGAATCGCACAACCGATCCTGGAACTGCGGCGTCGAAGGCCCCACAGACGACCCCGAAATCCTCGAACTGCGTGGACGTCAGAGCCGAAACATCCTGGCTACGCTGATGCTCAGCCAGGGCACCCCGATGCTTGCTCACGGCGACGAGATGGGCCGAACTCAGCAGGGTAACAACAACGTTTACTGCCAGGATTCGGAACTGTCATGGATGGATTGGACTCTCGCGGAAACCAATGCGGACCTCGTCGAGTTCACCAAGCGCGCAATTGCCTTGCGCGCCAAGAACCCGGTCTTCCGGCGTCGTCGATTCTTCGAGGGCCGACCCATTCGAAGTGGCGATCAGGGCCGAGACATCGCCTGGCTCACGCCGTCGGGCGAGGAGATGACTCCGGCCGACTGGGACAGCGGTTTCGGTAAGTCGTTGGCCGTCTTTCTCAACGGCGACGCGATCCCGGAACCGAACTACCGCGGCGAGCGTGTCACGGGAGATTCGTTCCTCCTGTGTTTCAACGCTCACTACGAAGATCTCGAATTCTCCACCCCCAACGCGGACTACGCGTCGGAGTGGACCGTCGTACTCGACACCTCGGTCCCCACTGGTGAGAGCGATACCGTGATCAAGGCCGGAACAACTTTGGATGTAAAAGCGCGAGCATTGACGGTACTTCGCAGAACCGCCTGAGGGAGACGTGCACATGGCCCCGATAACCAGCACCTACCGACTGCAGTTGCGACCGGATGCATTCACTCTTCGTGATGCGGCCGCACAGGTGGACTACTTCGAGGCATTGGGGGTCTCACATCTTTATCTCTCCCCCATCCTCACTGCGACGTCCGGGTCGACGCACGGCTACGACGTCACCGATCCGACGACCGTGTCCGAAGGACTTGGTGGCCGCGAGGCTTTGGTGGAGTTATCGCGCGCGGTTCGATCACGTGGGATGGGCCTGATCGTCGATCTGGTCCCCAACCATGTCGGTGTCGCCAAACCTCGCGAAAATGCTTGGTGGTGGGACGTTCTCACGCACGGGCAGTCGTCGGAGTACGCGGACTTCTTCGACATCGATTGGGCCGAGGACAACGGAGTCGACGGCAAACTCTCGCTCCCGGTGCTGGGCAGCCAGGACGATCTCGACGCACTGACTGTCGAGAAAGACGGTGAGGAAACACTTCTCGCGTTCTACGAGCACCGCTTCCCTGTCGCCTCCGGCACCGAATCCGGATCTCCACAGGAGGTCCACTCCAGGCAGTCGTACCGACTCGTACCGTGGAACGCCGGAATCATCAACTACCGACGGTTCTTTGCCGTCAACGAACTCGCTGCACTGCGCCAAGAGGACCCCAAAGTCTTCGAACTCTGCCATCGGCAATTGAAGTCGTGGGTCGACGAAGGACTGATCGACGGCGTTCGCATCGATCACCCGGACGGACTCGCCGATCCGGCGGAGTACCTTTGTCGCCTGCGGGAACTGATCGGACCAGATCAGTGGCTCGTGATCGAAAAGATCCTCGGCCATACGGAACCACTCGATCCGCTGCTCCCGATCGACGGCACTACCGGATACGACGCACTCAATCAACTGGGCGGCATTTTCGTCGATCCCGCCGCCGAACTCGAATTGACCGAACTCTCCGCAGATCTGACCGGCGACGACGGGGACAGTACGTGGTTGCATCACACCGAACGTCAGTTCAAACGCGACACCGGGCGCGGTGACCTTGCACCCGAGGTTCGCAGACTCGTGCGCGCAATCCGACGCGAAACCGGAAGTCGTTGCAGTGAGACCGAACTGAACGACGCAGTTGTCGTCGCGATCGCTCGGATGCCGGTCTATCGATCCGACTACAGTCCGCTCGCCGGTTTGGCCGCTCGTATCGTCGGCGACATGCACGAACTGGCGCCTGGGCATGAAGCGGCGTTCAACGTGCTGGCGCAATCCCTGGTGAACGGCGGTGAAGCGGCGGTTCGCTTCCAGCAGGTGTGCGGCGCCGTCATGGCGAAGTCCGTCGAAGATCGACTCTTCTATCGGACGGCGCGACTGGTCTCACGTCAGGAAGTCGGCGGCAACCCTGCATCACTTGCCGTCTCCGTCGCCGAATTCCATCTCCACAACGCGGACCGAGCGAAGCGGTGGCCGCGGGCGATGACGAGTCTGTCCACTCACGACACCAAACGCGGCGAGGACGTGCGGGCACGGATCGGTGTTGTGTCTCAGGTGCCGACCCTGTGGTCCCGGCTGATTCGCGACTGGGAAAACGTCTGCCCCAGCCCTGATCCGCTGACCGGATTGTTCTTGTGGCAGAACATCATCGGCGTGTGGCCGGCCGACGGTCGCCCCGCGTCCTCGGTTCCAGAACTGCGCGAGCGTTTACACGCCTATGCGGAGAAAGCCGTCCGCGAGTCCGGCGCCAGGACTTCCTGGAACGATCCGGACGTCGGCTTCGAGTCGGCAGTGCACCGCTGGATCGACGAGGTGATCGACGGTCCTGTCGCTGATTCGGTCAGCGAATTCGTCGGCCGGATCGCGCGTCACGGCTGGGCGGACTCTCTGGGCCAAAAGCTGCTCCAACTCCTCGGGCCCGGAGTTCCCGACGTCTACCAGGGCACGGAGCTGTGGGAGGACTCGCTGGTCGACCCGGACAACCGGCGCGTTGTCGACTACGGAACGAGGCGATCACTGCTCGAATCCGGCGCCGCGCCGATCGACGCAACAGGAACCGCAAAGTTGCACCTCGTTCGCACGGCACTGACACTGCGGCGGGAGAACCCCTCGTGGTTCGATCACGGTGAGTACCGGCCCATCTTCGCTTCAGGTTCCGGATCCGGTCATCTGGTCGGCTTCTCGCGCGGCCCGGCAGGTGATCCGCCCATGGTCGTTGCTCTGGCGACGCGACATTCGCTCGGCCTATCGGCGCACGGCTGGCGAGACACCCGAATCGACCTTCCCGAAGGCGAATGGGTCGACGCGCTGAGCGGACAACCCGTCACGTCCGCAGATGCGCGCGATGTCTTCGCCGACGGACCATGTGCCCTGTTGACCAGGGTGTGCTGAGCGGTTTCCGCTGACTGGACATTCACCCCCGAAAAGAACTTCGTCGCGCTAACTTCCGAAGAGCAGATCGTCACCACTATTCGGAGGTTTGAGCATGACTGCCAATCGATACACCGGAAAAGTTGCCTTCATCACCGGAGCAGCCCGCGGTCAGGGGCGGGCGGAAGCTGTCCGGCTGGCAGAAGAGGGCGCAGACATCATCGCCGTCGACGCGTGTGTTCAATTCGAATCCACGTCTTACGCCGGCGCCACCGAAGACGACCTGGCCGAGACAGTCGAACTGGTCAAGGCTCTGGACCGACGAATTGTCGCTACCAAGACCGACGTCCGCGACTTCTCTGCGCTGTCCGCGGCGCTCGATGCCGGCATCGACGAACTGGGGCGCCTCGACGTCGTCGTCGCGAACGCCGGAATCTGTTCTGCCAACATGTCCTGGGAAATCACGCCCGAGCAGTGGCAGGAAACGCTCGACGTCAACCTGACCGGCGTCTTTCACACCGCCAAGACAGCGATCCCGCACCTGATCAAGCAAGGCACCGGTGGCTCGATCATCTTCACCAGCTCCGTCGCCGGCCTGCGTGGGCTCCCCTTCCTCGGCCACTACGTCGCGAGCAAACACGGCATCACCGGTCTGGCCAAGACGATGGCCTCGGAATTGGGGCAGTACAACATTCGGGTCAACACCATCCACCCGCACGGCGTGGAAACCGGAATGCAGATGACGGACATGCGGCCGCTCATCGACGCCAACGCTCACACCCTCGGTCCGATCTTCATGCAGACCTTGCCAGACCCGGTCAGCCAGCCGGAGGACATCGCCGCAGCCGTCGCGTTCCTCGGTTCCGACGAGGCCCATCACATCACCGGCATCGCGATGCCGCTCGATCTGGGCACCCTGATCCGCTGATCGAATCTTCTCGAGTTTTTCCCGTCCTCGGGGAATATCGCTTCCCCGAGGACGGTTGCGCGAGACATGACCAAAACTGTTGTAGCGCAGACGTACGGCACGCCCGAGGTCCTGGAGCTGGTGGACATCGATTTACCGGCACCGAAATCAGGCGAAGTCCTGGTCGACGTGAAGGCGATCGGCGTCAATCCCTTCGACTTCAAGCTCTACAGCGGTGCTTTCGGCACTGATCCCGAGAAACTTCCGATCCGCCTCGGCGGCGAGGCAGCGGGCGTCGTCTCGGCGGTCGGCGACGGCGTTACCGGTGTTGCAGTCGGCGACGAAGTGATCGTCAGCCCCGGCAACGGTCTTTACGCCGAACAGGTAGTCGTTCCGGTCTCCTCGATCACCGCGAAGCCCGCCGGCATCAGCTGGGAACAGGCGGCCGGACTCCTTCTCGTCGGCGGAACTGCAGTCGATGCCCTCGACACCATTCGCGTCGGCTCCGGGGACACCGTCCTCATCCACGGCGCGTCCGGTGGCGTCGGCGCTATTGCGGTTCAGCTCGCCGCAGCACGCGGTGCCACCGTGATCGGCACTGCGGGAGCATCGAATCAGGACTACGTGCGCTCGCTCGGCGCCACGCCGGTGCTCTACGGCGAGGGCCTCGAAGCCCGCGTTCGTGAACTCGCACCGAACGGTGTCGACGCTGCTTTCGACACCGCCGGAACTGACGAAGCCGTCGATACATCTCTGGCATTGGTCGCCGACAAGAGCCGTGTCGTCACCATCGTCGCGTTCGGACGCGCCCAGACCGACGGCTTCGCGTCTGTCGGCGGAGGCAATCCGGCAAGTGCCGAAGCACGTTTGAAGGCTCGCTCCGAACTGGTCGAACAAGCCGGGTCGGGACACCTCACCGTGAAGATCGCCAAGACCTTCCCGCTCGCAGACGTCACCCTCGCTCACACCGAGTTGCAGAGTTCTCATCCCGCCGGGAAGTTCATCCTCATTCCCTGAGGTTCCCTAAGCCTGAACGGCGAGTGGAACCAAGAGGGTAGTGCCGAACGCGACGAGCACGGATTCGCCTTCGCGTTCGGCATGTACCTCGGCAGTGACGAACACCTGCTTGCGCCCAGCCTTGACCGAGCGTGCCGTGGCGACGAATGCCGTTCCGACTCCCGGGCTCACGAAATTGACCGCGCAGTTGGACGCCGCCACGACACCAACCTGTGTAAAGGCGGCAAATCCGCACGCAGTGTCGATAAGTCCCGCCACAAGCGCAGCGTGCAAGTGTCCCGAGTACTGGCCGAGATCCTCACGCCATTCGAGCCGCAGGCAGACACGTCCTGGTTCGGCCTCCGTCACTTCGAATCCGGCCCACCGGTTGAAGGCCGCCGAGGCGTTGACTGCGCGCAACTGTTCCAGCATTTCCGAATGTTCCATGTAGACCAGTCTACATAGATTGTGGTGGATCGCTGGGGTGTTTAAGCTCCAATTCGTGGCGACTCCCCCGAAACACCGCGAAGCACTGGTACGAGCTGCCGCCGATCTGTTTCGCCGCCAGGGGTATGCGGCTACGGGACTCAACGAGATCCTCAAGTCGAGTGGCGCCCCGAAAGGTTCGCTCTACCACTACTTTCCCGGCGGCAAAGAGCAGATCGGTGAAGAGGTCGTCCGCGTCGGCGGGCAGTTGGTCACCGACACTCTGACCGAACTCGCCGACAACCACCCAGACGCCGGAGCACTGCTGCGCGAGTATGCGCGGCGGCTCGCTGGATGGGTGAGCGATTCGGACTTCCACGAAGGCTCGCCGATCACGACGGTGTTGTTGGAACTTGCCCCCGATTCGGAGAGCGTGACAGCCGCAGGACAGGCGGTCTACCGACAGTGGACTTCGCTACTACGCGACTCACTGATCGAGTCCGGTGTCGCACGCACTCGAGCGGAACGGCTTGCAGTCCTGGCAGTGTCCGCACTCGAGGGTTCGCTGGTGCGGGCTCGCGTCGAACGATCAGGTCAGCCGATCCTCGATTCACTCGGCGAGGTCGCCGACGTGTTCGACGGAGCAATCGCTTCGGCGGCCGCGCACTGAGCCGACACACCCTGAGCGAACGGCACTCTCGGTCTCATGAAGGCGCCGAAAGGTACGTTCGCTCGGAATCGGAGGGTGGGCCTGCCGGCATCCCGCCACCACCCCGAGCACCACCGCGGGCCGCGCCGATCCCCGCAACGACGACGCATGCGATACCTGCCACTGCCAGAACACTCGGAACTTGTTGCAACACAACAAGACCGATGAGCTGCGCGAAAGCGGGCTCGAGACTCATCAGCGTGCCGAATGCTGCCGTCGACAGCCGCCGCAGTGAGACCATCTCCAGAACGAACGGCACGACGGGCAGCAAGATCGCAAGTCCGAGGCCCACGAGAACCAGGTGCGGGGTCAGCCGCCCAATGGCCGAGTGGCCCACGGCAATTGTCGCGGCCGACCCGGCAACCGCCATCGACACCGCCAGCCCGTTGATACCGGCAACCTCGTCGCCGACCCGCTGGGTGAGCAGTATGTACATCGCCCAGCAGAGCGCCGCGCCAAGTGCGTACGCCACACCGACCATATCGACTGTCCCTGCCCACGGTTCGGTGAGAAGGACTACGCCCACGCCTGCCAGAACCGGCCACAGAACGCGGCCACGCCCCCGGAGCAAAGCAACCGTCAGCGGACCCAAGAACTCCAGCGCGCTTGCCGTTCCCAGAGGAAGACGCTCGACGGCCGCCATGAACAACAGCGTCATGCCGGCGGTGACCACACCCAGGACCACGCAGGCCAGAAACGCTTTGCGAGTGAACGCGGAGGGACGGGGCCTGACGATGATCAGAAGAATGATGCCCGCCCAGGCGAGACGTATCCACGCTGCTCCGTCTGCTCCGAGCTGATCGATCAGACCCACCGACACGGCGAGTCCGAGCTGCACGCACAACATCGCCAGAACAGCCAGGCCCACTCCGGCCCGCGCTTTCGTATCCATAGCTGAATTGAACGGGACGCCAACCGTTCGTGTCCACGCGATCTTGACCTACATTATGTTCACGATTAGTGAATGATCGAACGATGGAAACCCGTCGACTCCATCTCCTCCTCGAACTCTCCCGCTTGGGTTCCATGCGCGCGGTCGCCGAAGCTCACAACCTCACGACATCGACAGTGTCCCAACAGCTCGCGGCTTTGACCGCGGAAACCGGTACTTCATTGATCGAACCGGAAGGCCGACGCGTTCGCCTCACGCCTGCCGGTCAACGACTCGCCGATCATGCCGTCACCATCCTGGCAGCCGTGGATGCAGCTCGCCTGGACCTCGATCCGACCGCCGAACCGGAGGGGACATTGAGAGTCGGCGGATTCGCTACTGCCGTCAGAACCGCGATGCTCCCCGTCGCCCTGAGCCTGCAACACAGCCATCCACAGTTAGACGTGGTGATCTGCGAGTACGAACCGGCCGAGGCTTTTGCCCTACTCGAACGAGATGACCTGGACCTCGCGCTGACGTACGACTACAACCTCGCCCCCGCATCCCCGAGCTCGTTACTCGAAGCACTACCGCTCTGGTCGACGCCGTGGGGATTATGCGTTCCCGACAACGCCCACACACCCGACGAGTCCACGAAATCCGGGATCGATCTCCGTGCCTTCGCAGACACACCATGGATAGTGAACTCGCGAAATACAGCCGACGAGCGGGCCGTGCGGACCCTCGCGTCACTGGCTGGATTCACCCCTCGGATCACTCACCAGATCGACAGTCTCGACTTGGTCGAACTCTTGATCCTCAGTGGTTACGGCGTGGGGCTGATGCCACTCGAACGCAAGACCCGCGAAGGCGTACGCGTCGTGCCGCTGACCGATCCGCCTGTCATCCTCACCGCCTATGCGGTGACGCGTCGCGGCCGATCGTCGTGGCCGCCGCTTCGGCTCGTGCTGGACCGTCTCACGGCCTACCGATAACTCAAATCCGATCAGCGTCGCCGTCGCGGCGCTGCTGCTTGGCAATTCGACGCTGCTCTTCCGCCCGCTCGCGGCACTGACGCAAGAATGCTTCGTCCGCCGCCGGATCCTGCGCAACGGCGCGTCCCGGACGCTCGTATTCGCCGTAACCGGTTGGGCCGACGTAACCGCGGGGCGCGTTCTGTCCGCGCCCGACCACCAGCCACAGAACGGACCCCAAGGTGGGAAGGAAGATGATGATCAGAATCCAGACGACCTTGGGTAGGTACTGGATGTAGGCGTCATCTCTCGTGATAGCGTCGACGATGCAGAAAATCCACAGCAACATCGTGATGAGGCCGAACAAGGCATAGGGCACGCTGGCGATTCCTCCCGAGAATAAAAAACCCTCGCCATGCTAACGAAAACAGACCGATTAGTACATTAGATTCTGGCGAATGTTGAACTCGAGCCATCCTCGGTATGCATCGACATCCCATCCACTGACCCGACGCAATTGCTGATGAAGCTGAGGCGAGACGAAAGCGGCAAGTATGCCCGCGGCTTTCTCGAGCGAAATCTCGGGCCTCAACAATCCATGCTCGGACAGACCCTCGGCTATCGACATCGCATTGACGGCCGACTGATCCGACGATTCCTCGGACAGTCGCCGCATGTCGGCATCCGCACCTGACGATTCGACCGCGACCATCATCAGAGCGCCGGCACGTTCGAGCAGTCCGATGCCCTGTGCCACGATCTGGGAGACGATCCGGCGAACGTCATCGGGGTCCGAGGCCAGGTTCGGCGCGCCGAGTGGAACCTCGTCGGCATCGAGCGCCGCGGCGAGGGCCGCTTCGAAGATCTCGAGCTTCCCGCCCGGGAAGGCTGTGAACACCGTCCGATTGGCGACGCCGGCCGAGTCGGCAATCTGTTTGACGGTGGCACTGACGTATCCGTCTCGGACAAACAAGGTCGTCGCCGCATCACGAATGAGTTCACGCGTTCGCTGTGCGGAAGCTTCACGCACGCGGGAGTGGTACTGGCGTATGCCCTCCATTGCGCACACTTTAGCCGCATTCGATGCAACGGCCATGCATGGAAAGAATCGTGCAGTTCAAGAGCCTTTTCCGGGGTGATCTATCCAGCCGTCGCTACCGGGAAACACCAACGCCTCGTGCCCGTTGTCGTACCTGACCAGATAGGGCGGCCCTCCGTCCTCCCCGTGGACTTCGAGGACCTCGGCAGTTACCTCCGCCTGCCCAACCACGCGCCCCTGGACATGGAGACGGTCACCCACTTCGGCATGCATCACTCCTCCTCGCTGCCCGCTCGCGCGGGCGCAGACCAACCACTGACGTTGTTCCCGCGATACCGACTTGGAAACCCTGGACGGGTTGCCGTCGTGAGGAATCGCATATTCACCGAAGGTGACAGCGAGGGGTGAACAGTGGTTCACTCATGGGTGAATTCCCGTTCACCACCGCCGCGTGAAGGACCGTCTCTTGGCATTGCACTCGTCTCCGACCACTCGCCGTTCAAGTCGGCTCATCACCGCAATTCTCTGTCTTTCCGGCACCGTGGTCGCGCTGCAGCAAACGATGGTCATTCCGTTGTTGCCCGATTTCCCGAAAATCCTCGGCGTCAGCGCTGACGACGCCTCCTGGCTCGTCACCGTCACACTCCTCACGAGCGCCGTCGCCACTCCGATCGTCTCCCGCCTGGCGGACATGTTCGGAAAACGGCGCATGATGCTGATCTCGATGACGATGATCGTGGTCGGATCACTGGTCGCGGCGATCGGCGGCAACTTTGTCGCCCTGCTGATCGGCCGTGGCCTCCAGGGCTTCGCGATCTCGATGATCCCCGTCGGAATCAGCATCATGCGCGACGAACTGCCCAAGGAGAAGGTGGCGTCGGCAACAGCCTTGATGAGTGCCACTCTCGGAATCGGCAGCGCACTCGGGCTCCCCCTGTCCGGGTTGATCTTCGAGCATCTAGGCTGGCCCGCCATCTTCTGGCTCTCGGCGATCGTGGGCGTCCTGTTGATCATCGCGGTAGCCGCCGTCGTCCCGGAATCGAGTGTTCGCACCCGCGGCAAATTCGACTTCCTCGGCGCGGTCATGCTCTCGACAGCACTCACGGCGATCCTCCTCGCCATCTCCAAGGGGGCCCGTTGGGGATGGACGAGCGAACTGACATTGCTCATGTTCGTCATCGGAATCGTGACGCTCGCACTGTGGTTCCCGTACGAACTTCGCGTCACCCAGCCGATGGTCGACTTGCGAACGTCGGCCAAGCGGCCCGTTCTCCTGACCAACGTCGCCTCGATCCTCGTCGGCTTCTCGATGTATGCGAACAACCTCTCCACCACTCAACAACTCCAGATGCCGAAGATCTCCGGCTACGGCTTCGAACTGGGAGTGATGGCGGCCGGACTGTGCATGATTCCGGCAGGCCTCGCGATGGTCTTCTTCGCTCCCGTCTCCGCGAACATCACGAAACGATTCGGAGCCAAGATCACCCTGATCGTCGGCGGCACTGTGCTCGCGCTCGCCTACATCGCGCGCGTGTTCCTGACCGGCTCGATAGCACTGATCATCATCAGCGCGGCGGTGGTCAGCATCGGAACTGCAATCGCCTACTCCGCGATGCCGATGCTGATCATGCGATCGGTTCCGATCACCGAAACCGCGTCGGCAAACGGCCTCAATTCGCTGCTCCGCTCAGTCGGTACGTCCACATCCAGTGCAGTGGTTGCCGCCATGCTCACCTCGATGGTCATCCCGTCCGGGCCGGGCGAGGGCCTTCCGTCGATCGACGCCTTCAAGAACATCTTCTGGCTGGCCGCCCTCGCCGCCGTGGCTGCTGCCGCTGCCGCTGCGTTCATTCCTCGCCGCGGCGCAAAACCGGAAACGGCGCTTCGCCCGGTGACCCCGGAAGGGTTCGAGCTTCCCGACGCCGCCGTGTCCGAAACGGAAATTGTGGTTGCCGGTCGTGTGGTCCGAGCCGACAGCCGACCGATCCGGCAGGCTGTTGTCACCGTGATGGACATGGAGGGGCGACCGATCGACTGGAGTCGCGCCGACAACGAGGGCAACTTCTCCCTCGCACTACCCCGGCCCGGACGGTACTTGGTAGTGACGAGTGCCGACGGCTGGTCCCCTCGGTCGCAGGTGATCGCTTTCGACAGCGCGCAATCGACGCACACCGTCGAACTCGGTGACCGGCTCACCATCTCCGGCAAGGTCGGAGTCGACGGCCGAACAACCTCGGGAACCGTCGTCACACTCACGAAACCGACCGGCGAATTCGTCGCATCCACCGTCACCGACGGAACCGGGCACTACGGAATCGCACTCCCGACATCCGGCCGGTACATCCTGACCGCGCTGACCGAGAGTGGACACGGCACATTGGCTCGTCAGATAGCGGTCATCGCGCAGTCCACCGTCGTCGACTTCGACGTACCCGTCGATGCCGAGCCGTTGACGACAGTATGAGCAACCAAACGCATGGCGATCGGGTATCGAGGCGAGCGGAATGAGCAGCGGTGAAGCCAGCATCCTCACAGCAGCGAAAGCCTTGTTCGCGGAACGAGGTTACGCATCGACGACCATCAAGGACATCGCGGTCGCAGCCGGTTACTCCCCTGCCCTGGTCATGAAGATCTACGGCAGCAAAGCTCGGTTGTATTCGTCTGCGATCCCGTCCGCACCTCCGATGGACGAGGATCCGAATGCCGACGCCACCGGAAACATCGGCTGTCAACTGGTCGAGAAACTTGTCGCTCGTAGAGAATCCGACGAAACCGATCCGTGGGCAATGCTCGCAGTACACGTTCACGAGGCGCCAGATCCGGACGCCGCCCGGGCAGAGATCAAGGAACGATACGTTCACGGGATCGCGCGACGCATCGGCGACACCGAGCCCGGTTTGGTTCGCAGCCAGGTCGTCGTCTCACTGTTGCTCGGACTTGCCACCGGCATGCGAACGCTCGAACTCCTCGGTGAGGATTCGTTGTCGTCGAAGGACCTGATCCGGCGCTACGGAAGTCTGATTCAAACAGTCGTCGACGAAATCGAACCGGTATCCGAGCACGAACCGGACATCAGTGGCACGGTGGAGGAATGACTACCTACCGATACCTCGACGCCGATCGAAACCTCCTCGAAGAGAAAGATTTCGAAACCGAGCAGGACGCACAGGAATACCGACTCTCGGTCCTCGGTGCCGAACACATCGAGCCCGCCGACGAATGATCCTGTCGATTCCCCGATCGGTCAGGGAGACTTCGCGGCAGTGGTGAGTTCAGCGATCAAGGCTTGAACGCGACGCTCGATTTCGTCACGGATCGGGCGAACCGCTTCGAGGCCCTGTCCGGCCGGATCGTCGAGAACCCAGTCTCGGTAGCTCTTGCCGGGGAAGATCGGGCACGTGTCGCCGCAGCCCATGGTGATGACGACATCCGAATCCTGGACGGCGTCAACGGTGAGGATCTTCGGAGACTGAGCTGAGATATCGATACCGCGCTCTGCCATCGCCTCGACCGCTGCCGAATTGACGGTCTCGGCGGGTGCGGATCCGGCGGAACGGACCTCGATGGCGTCGCCTGCGAGATGGCTCAGGAATCCCGCGGCCATCTGAGATCGGCCGGCATTGTGGACGCAGACGAACAACACCGATGGTTTGCTCATGACCTCGCTCTTTCTCGACTGGATGAAACCTCTTTGACTGCAAAGCGTTTGCGTAGAGCAAGGGAAACATAGACCAGCCCGACGAGCACCGGTACCTCGATCAGCGGGCCGACAACACCGGCAAGAGCTTGCCCCGAGGTGGCGCCGTAGGTGGCGATGGCTACGGCGATCGCGAGTTCGAAGTTGTTGCCCGCGGCGGTGAACGCCAGGGTCGTCGTGCGTTCATAGCCCAATCCGATTGCGGCGCCGAGGATGTAGCCTCCGCCCCACATGAGCGCGAAGTACGCGAGCAAGGGCAGCGCGATCCGGACGACATCCCAAGGCTGGGAGGTGATCTGTTCGCCCTGCATCGAGAAGAGCACGACGATGGTGAACAGCAGACCGTAGAGCGCCCAGGGGCTGATCTTGGGGATGAACTTGTTGTCGTACCAGTCGCGGCCTTTGGCGCGTTCACCGAAGAAGCGGGACAGAAAACCTGCCAGCAGCGGGATACCGAGGAAGATCAGGACCGATTTCGCGATCTGCCAGGGCGAGGTGTCGATGGTGGTCTGTTCGAGGCCGAGCCACCCGGGCAGGACCGAGAGGTAGAACCAACCGAGCACGGCGAACATGATCACCTGGAACACCGAGTTGATGGCGACCAGCACCGCGGCGGCTTCGCGGTCTCCGCAGGCCAGGTCGTTCCAGATGATCACCATCGCGATACAGCGAGCGAGACCGACGATGATCAAACCGGTTCGGTATTCCGGCAGGTCAGGCAGAAACAGCCAGGCGAGGGCGAACATCAGCGCCGGGCCGAGAACCCAGTTCAGGAACAGGGAGCCGGCGAGGAGTTTCTTGTCCCCGGTGACTGTGTCGAGGCGGTCGTAGCGAACTTTCGCCAACACCGGGTACATCATGATCAGCAGGCCGAGGGCGATCGGTAACGAGATGCCGTCGATCTGCACCTTGTCCAGGGCAGTGTTCACACCGGGGATCCAGCGTCCAACCAGCAGGCCGACGACCATGGCCACGCCGATCCAGACCGCCAGATAGCGGTCGAGGGTGGAGAGTTTTCCGACGACTTCGGGGTGTTCGGTGGTGGCAGCGGTGTTGCTCATGCGGTGACCTCTGCGCACGCGTCCGCGACACTCACGCTCGTACCTTCAACCAGTAGAACGGCGGAAAGCTGTTGCAGTGCAGTAGGAATCACCCAGTAGTACACCCAGGTCCCGCGACGTTCACAGTCGAGCAGCCCGGCCTGGCGCAACACCTTGAGATGATGCGAGATCGTCGGCTGAGATAGATCGAACGAGTCGGAGATGTCGCAGACGCAGGCTTCACCACCCTCGTGACTTGCCACCAAGCTCAGCAAGCGGAGACGAACCGGATCGCCGAGGGCTTTGAACATCCGCGACAAATCGCCGGCCCAATCCTCGGTCAGCGGTTCACGGACGAGCGGGGTGCAGCAAGGCTCGGACTCCGGTGACTCTTGATTCGACATTCTTCGATATTGACAGATATCGAATCAACGCGCAATCGAGTGCTCGGTCGGCCGGATCCCGGACTCACCCCTCGGCGGTCACCGCACGTCGTTCGAGCAGAACGGTGTCACGCCACACACCGTCGAGCTGGGCAATCTTCTCGCGGAGACCGATAGTTCTGAACCCGGCCGAATGATGCAGCGAGATGGAGGCGCGATTCTCGGGAAATATCGACGTCTGCAGTGTCCAGAGGTCGTCGACATCAGCGGCCATGACTTGCTTGCGCAACAACGCCTTTCCGACACCCCGACCACGCATTCCGCCCGCGACGTACACGGATTTTTCCGCCACCCCGCGGTAGCAGTCACGCTCGGAAACTGGACTCAACGCAGCCCAACCGACAACAACACCCTCGATAGTCGCGACCCACCGATGCTTCGACAGCCACCGTTCGTGGAGATGCTCACGCGAGGGGACCTCAGTAGCAAAGGTGGCATTTCGGGTGTCGATACCCTCGCCGTAAATACGGCGAACCGCATCCCAGTCGTCGTCGATCATGGCCCGGACAGAGACATCGTCGGGCAGATCACTCGGGCAGCAAGGACGCGGAGCAAGGACTCCCATCACCACGTCCGCCGCCTGCGGCAAGGCAACGCAACACGTCGGATTCACCGCGACGACCGTGCTCGTCCCCTCCTTACGCATGGTCACAAAACCCACATCGGCGAGCTTGCGCAGGTGGTGCGACACCGTCGGTTGTCCGATCCCCAACGCTTCGGCGAGCGCTCCGACGGTAATACCACCGACCGCGCTCGCCACCCGGTGAAGCAATCGGACGCGCATCGGCTCGGCAAGGCAGGCGAACCACTGCGCGTAGGTATCGGCATCGCCCTGCGCGAGGACGGAAGAACCAATCTGATCCGGGTCCGAATCACCGACGCGCACCGTCGGAGTCTGCAGCGATGTCATCTCTCCACTATATCGACAGCTGTCGATGGTTGCCTACATTGATGATTGTCGATACAGTTCAACTTAGATCGATAATCGTCGATGAAAGGTACGAGATGAACCCCCTACCCGTTGTCGTGATCGGGGCCGGCCCGATCGGCCTGGCAGCTGCAGCAGAACTGCGCGAACGCGGACTCACACCCCTTGTCTTCGAGCGCGGAAGCACAGCCGGTGCTGCGATCTCCGAGTGGAATCACGTTCGACTGTTCTCCCGGTGGTCCGAACTCGTCTCCCCTGCCGCGCGGCGACTCCTGGACCAGAATGGATGGAGCTCACCGGACGGGCAGACCTACCCGACTGGCAGTCAATGGCGCGAGCTCTACCTCGAACCACTCGCCTCGGCCCTCGGCGACCTGGTCCAGTTCGACACCGAAGTGGTCGGCGTAGCCCGACGCGGACGTGACCTGGTCGTCGACGCCGGCCGCGATACCGAACCCCTCTCGATTCATCTGCGCCGCCGTGACGGAACCGAGGACCGCGTGTTCGCCCAGGCGGTTGTCGACGCATCCGGCACCTGGGGTACTCCCAACCCGCTCGGCGGTGAAGGTCTTCCCGCCCTCGGCGAGGGCGCTGTGGGCACTGCGATCAGGTACCGGGTTCCTGATCTCGACGATCCGGCTGTGCGTGCACAGTTCGCCGGAAAACACACGGTCATCGCGGGGAGCGGCCACTCTGCGCTGACGGCGATCGTTGCGCTGTCGGGGTTGGCGGAGCGGGCTCCGAGCACCCGCATCATCTGGGCGGTCCGCCGAGGAAACGTCGGCTCAGCGTTCGGTGGCGGCGAAGCTGACGAACTGCCCGCTCGCGGCGCCCTGGGATTGCGCGCAAAGAAGGCCGTCGATGACGGATTGCTGAGAGTGGTCACCGGTTTCCGCACCGCAGAGGTGACAACAACCCCTTCGGGACAACTCGTACTTGCCTCCGATGCGGGTGATCGCATCGAGAACGTGGACAACGTCATAACGCTGACCGGATTCCGCCCCGATCTTTCCTGGCTTTCGGAAATCCGACTCGGCCTCGACCCGGTCTTACAAGCACCGGTCGAGTTGGCTCCACTGATCGACCCGAACGTCCACTCGTGCGGCACGGTGTACCCGCATGGCGCGAAGGAGCTTCGCCATCCGGAGCCAGGCGTGTACTTGGCAGGAATGAAAAGCTACGGCCGGGCACCCACCTTCCTGGCGATGACCGGCTACGAGCAGGTTCGCAGCATCGCCGCCGAACTCGCCGGCGATCACGAAGCCGCAGCCCGGGTCGAGTTGATCCTTCCGGAGACCGGAGTCTGCGGCGGTGCAGGTGTTTTCGACGAAGCTGACGCAGCGGAAGCCGAGGGCGGGGAAGCCGAGGGCGGATGCTGCGGCGCACCCACTCCGGAACTGATCACGTTGTCCGCTCCGTCTGGCAACACCTGCGGCTAGAAACAGTCCATGACGACGGATCCACCCCGCCGGGCTGCCACATCCGACCGAACAAGGCATGCTGATCGTGTGCATACTTTCGAGGTCTGGGCGCCAACGCCGGAATCGGTCCGGGTCGAAGTCGATGGCATCACGCACGACATGGAGCGGATCGACGACGGGTGGTGGCGAGGCGAGGTCGACTGCGACAACCAGGCTCGCTACGGCTTTGTCGTCGACGGTGAAACACTTCCGGATCCACGATCACCGCGACAGCCCGAAGGCGTGCATCTCCGCTCCCAACTGCACCTACTCGACGAGGCGTCCTGGACCGACTCTCAGTGGACCGGACGGCAACTCCCAGGATCGTCGGTCTACGAACTGCACATCGGAACGTTCACCCCCGAAGGAACTTTCGACGCCGCGATCGAGCGTCTCGATCACCTCGTCGACCTCGGTGTCGGGTTCGTCGAGATCATGCCGGTCAACGGTTTCAACGGAACTCACAACTGGGGCTACGACGGTGTGCTCTGGTACACGGTCCACGAGATCTACGGTGGCCCGGACGGGTTACAGCGCTTGGTGAATGCAGCCCACGAACGTGGACTCGGCGTGATTCTGGACGTGGTCTACAACCACCTGGGCCCGTCGGGCAACTACCTCGAAAAGTTCGGCCCCTACATTGCCGATGGCGCGAACACCTGGGGCCGAACGATCAACATCGGAGGCCCGCAGTCGGGCGAGGTTCGCGAATACATCATCGGAAATGCCCTGCGATGGATGCGTGATTTCCACATCGACGGCCTACGCCTCGACGCCGTCCACGCGTTGGTCGATCACACCGGAACGCACATCCTCGAGGAACTCGCCGTCCGAACGGAAACACTGTCGGCCCATCTGGGCCGACCGCTCACGTTGATTGCCGAAAGTGATCTCAACGACGCCACTCTGATCACGCCACGAGCGGCGGGCGGGTTCGGCTTGGACGCGCAGTGGGACGACGACATCCACCACACCATTCACACAGCCGTCTCCGGCGAACGTCAGGGTTATTACGCCGACTTCGGATCCTTGGAATCCCTTGCAAGTACATTGCGGCGCGGGTTCTTCCACGCCGGAACGTATTCCTCGTTCCGTGGGCGGGTTCACGGCCGGCCGATCGACATCACGCATCAGCCCGCCAGTGCTCTGCTTGCATACACGTGCACTCACGATCAGATCGGCAACCGAGCGATCGGCGACCGCCCGAGCGCCTATCTGACGCCAGGACAATTGGCGATCAAGGCAGCACTGGTCCTGCTCTCGCCGTACACGCCGATGCTGTTCATGGGAGAAGAATGGGGAGCCTCCACTCCGTTCCAGTTCTTCACCTCGCATCCGGAACGGGAACTCGGCGAGGCCACCGCCAAGGGCCGTAAGGCGGAGTTCGCGGCACACGGCTGGAACAGCGACGACATTCCGGATCCGCAAGATCCACAGACATTTCTGCGATCGAAACTGGACTGGGACGAGCGAACCGACGAGACACATGCTCGCGTCCTGGCGTGCTATCGCGATCTCCTTGCCCTGCGCAAGAAGCGAATCGAGATCACCGACCCCTGGCTGGGGCACCTGCACGTCGACTACGACGAGGACGACCAGTGGATCACCCTGCGCCGCGGCGCATTACAGATCGTGTGCAATCTGGGAACGGACGCGGCCTCGGTCCCAGCCGGCGGAACCCCCATCCTCTGGTGGGATCCGCCGACACAGGACGAGACCGCGTCCGCAACAGTCGTGCCTGGGCACTCGTTCGTCGTACTCGAAAGCTGACTACCCGGATTCTGCAGGAGCTAGCGCTTCGCGTTCTACCGTTCCACGCATCAACGCTTCGCGTTCTCTGGTGTACTCCGCAGCATCCGCAATACCAATGCGGCACTGACGAACAGAACCAAAGCGGTTGCGCCGGCGGCAACGTGCATACCGTCGACAAACGCCGCCTTCGCGGAATCGGCAAGCACCGAACCGAGTTCACCAGGTAGGTACGTCGCTTCCTGCAGCGCACCGCCGAGGGTGCCCTGCGCAGCGTGCGCCTGATCTGCTTCGAGCATGGACGTGTCGATTCCCTTGCGGAAGATCGCCATCACCACGCTGCCCAGGATCGCCACACCGAGCGCGATACCGAGTTCGTACGCAGTCTCCGACACCGCGGACGCAGCGCCGGCACGCTCGGGTTCCACCGAACTGACCACAAGATCCGACGTCAGGGTCAGTGCGACACCGACACCTGCACCGGCCAGACCGAAGCCGATCACGAACATCAACGGGCCGCTGTCCACCCCGAGGGCGAGCAGCATCGCAGCACCGATTCCGGCAACCGCGAGGCCTGCGCTGAGCACGTGAGACACCGACCACCGGCGAATCAACCAGGCCGCCGCAACCGCGGTGAATGCGCTGAGCAACATACCCGGGAGCATCAGCAGGCCGGCGTCGAGCGCCGAGTTACCCAGCACCAACTGCAGGTACTGCGAGCCGAAGAACAGGACACCGGCCAGCGCGAAGATCGAGAGCAGGTTGGTGATGACGGCGGTGGAAAACGACGCATTGGCAAACAGTTTCAGATCCAACATCGGATCCTTCAGCATCCGCTGACGACGCACGAACACGTAGCCGGCGGCGAGACCCACAAGGCCGATCACCAGCAACGTGATGCTGACGCCGTGCACCACGGATTCCTTGACCGCGTACACCAACGGCAACATGGTCGCCATCGACAGACCAGCGCTGATGAGGTCGAATCGACCCGGGTTGGGGTCTTTCGACTCCGGGATCAGGATCGGGCCGAGTACAACCAGCGCAATCATGACCGGAATGTTGATCAAGAAGACCGAACCCCACCAGAAGTGCTCGAGCAACCAACCACCGACCAAAGGTCCTGCCGCTGTACCGCCACCGGCCATCGCGCCCCAGACACCGATTGCCTCGGTGCGCTGACGCGGGTTGACGAAGATCGTGCGGATCAGACCGAGGGTGGCCGGCATCAGCGTTGCACCGGAAATACCCTGCAGCACGCGGGCGGCAATGAGCATCTCGGGACTGACAGCAAGAGCGGCGATGATCGAGGCGAGACCGAAGCCGACTGCGCCGATCAGGAGCAGTTTTCTCCTACCGATCCGGTCACCGAGCGTACCCATGGTGATGAGCAGACCGGCGAGCACGAACGAATAGACGTCGATGATCCACAGCAACTGCGTGCTGCTCGGCTCGAGGTCGGCGCTGATGAACGGAAGCGCAAGATCGAGCACCGTGCCGTCGACTGCGATGAGCAACACAGCAAAGGCAAGGACTATCAAGCCCGCCCAGTCACGCTTTGTCGCCCGAACCTCGTCGGGATTGATTGCAGACGTCTGATCTGCCGACACTGACATTGCTCCCCTGCGACTTTCTCTGAGTTCTTTCGAAAAGATTTCACTGAACCGTCCAGCCGGTACAGTAGGTCTACGGTAACAGTGAACCGTCCAAGCGGTAAAGTTATTTCCGGGTAGGGTCACATCACATGGCTGCCGACACTCGCGATCGAATTCTCGACGCACTGGAGAAGCTGCTGCTGGTCAGCGGCGTTGCCCAAGTCACGCTCGAAGGCGTTGCCGCCGAAGCCGGGGTTTCCAAGGGCGGACTTCTCTATCACTTCCCCAGCAAGGAAGCACTCCTCGCGGCGATGGTCCGCAGACTCGGAGAACGCTCGGATCAACAACTCGAAGACGCCGTAGCAGGCGGTACGACGGTCACCGAGTTCTATCTGCAGATCCCCGATGCGAACGAAAGCGAAGAACTCTCACTCTTCCGGTCGATCATCGCGGCACTGAGAACAGTCGACGGACAACACGACGAGATACAGAAAGCCGTTACCCACGTGATGCGCAGCTGGGACAAAGGCCTTCAGACCGAGATCGCCGATCCCATACAAGCCGAGATCATCCGACTCGTCGGCGACGGTCTGTACTTGGCGGCCATGCTCGGGCTCCCCCAGCCAGATCCCGAATTGCATCGACAGGTGGTCGAGCGACTGCGGCCCTGACCGGGGGCGTCCCTTACGTCAGATAGCGGTACGCCGGGCTTCCCGGCTCGAGCCTCTCGGACTGCATCGGCGCGCGCTCCATTCGCTCGAGCAAGGCCGCCAAACCGTCGGCGGAACCGAGTTCGATACCCACCAACGCGGCACCCGTCTCGCGATTGTTTCGCTTGACGTACTCGAACAGCGCGATGTCGTCGTCCGGCCCGAGCACGTCCGAGAGGAAGCGACGGAGCGCTCCCGGTTCCTGCGGAAAGTCCACCAGGAAGTAGTGCTTGAGCCCGAGGTGAACGAGCGAGCGCTCGAGGATTTCGCCGTAACGGGAGACGTCGTTGTTGCCACCGGAAATCAGGCACACGACGGTCGAACCCGGCTCGAACGTCAAATTCTGAAGTGCCGCAACGGAAAGCGCTCCCGCGGGTTCGGCGATGATGCCCTCGCTCTGATACAGCTCGAGCATCGCCGTGCAGATAGCGCCCTCGTCGATCTGATTGACGACAAACGATCCCGAACCGGACCGTGTCTGAAGTTGACGAGCCACGAGCGGCAACGACGCGTGCGACACCACGGCGGCACCCAGACGTGAGACGACCTCGTAGGGAACATCGCCGATCCTCTTGACCGCTGCCCCGTCGACAAATGGATCGACGTCGGGAAGAGTCACCGGGCCCCCGGCAACGAGAGCGGCCGTCATGGACGCCGCGCCGGACGGCTCGATCCCGACGATCGACGTCTTGGGCGATCGCTCGTGCAGATAGGTGGCTATGCCCGCGATGCAACCGCCGCCGCCGACCGGCACGACGATCGTGTCGAGAGGTGCGTCCAGTTGCGTGAGAATCTCCGCTGCGATGGTTCCTTGCCCCGCAGCGGTGCGCACGTCGTCGAACGGGGGAACCATGGTTGCGCCGGTTTCGGCTACGTCCTCCGCGGCCGCAGCAGCGGCGGCGTCATAGGTCTCACCGATCATGAACAGTTCGACAAACGCTCCACCGTGGGCGCGGATGCGATCACGCTTCTGCTTGGGGGTATTTGCCGGAACGTAGATCCGACCCTTGATCTGCATCGTTCGGCACGCGAAGGCAACACCCTGCGCATGGTTACCGGCACTGGCAGTCACCACGCCGGCCGCGCGCTCGGCCTCGTTGAGCTGAGCGATCAGGTTGTACGCGCCACGAATCTTGTACGAACGAACGCCCTGGAGGTCCTCGCGCTTGAGGTACACGTGCGCGCCGGTCAACGCCGAAAGACGGTCGCTGTACTGCAGGGGTGTCGCCGCAATGACGTGCTGAATTCGCTCGATGGCCGCGTCGATCTCCTGCGCGTCGAGCGCGGGGACGGTGGACTTCGTTACTACGACATCGGGCGAGTTAGACACTCCGCCATTTTCGCACGTCGGGGATCAACCTTCCCACCACCCCGCCCCACATGGTCTGCGAGGCAGGGCGGCGGGTAGGTCAGCCGCGAGGATCCAACTGTGAGGGACGTGGCACGTTCCGCAGGTTCGACTTGGCCATCTGCACAGCCTCGCCGACGCCGCCGTTCATCACCATCTTCGACATCGCCAAAGCGAAGCCCTTCATCTGACCACCGGTGATGGTGGGCGGCAACGACAATGCCAGCGGATCGGTCACCAGATCAACCAAGGCCGGACCGTCGTGATCGAGCGCGGCGCGTAGGCCCGCTTCGATGTCCGCGGGATTCTCGATTCGGCGCGAGAAGATACCGAGCGCAGCAGCAACCGCCGCGTAGTCGACCGCGGGCACGTCGACCCCGAAATCCGGAAGGCCGTCGACCAGCATCTCGAGCTTGACCATTCCGAGCGTCGAGTTGTTGAACACCACGATCTTGACCGGCAACTTGTACATCGCGACGGTGACCAACTCACCGAGCAGCATCGACAATCCACCGTCGCCCGACACCGAGATGACCTGACGCCCCGGACTCGACCATGCCGCACCCATCGCATGTGGGAGCGCATTGGACATGGATCCGTGCAGCGCCGAGGAGATGAAGCGTCTCGATCCGTTCGGATTGAGATAGCGCGCCGTCCACACGTTGCACATCCCGGTGTCGGCGGTGAAGATTGCGTCGTCGGCCGCCAGATCGTCGAGGATCGAGGCCGCATACTCGGGATGAATGGGTGTGCGCTGCTTGACCGGATCCGTGTACGCACCAACCACTTTGGTCATCAGAGTGTTGTGCTTTGCGAGCGTATCCTCCAGGAACCCGCGGTCGGTCTTTCGATCGAGCTGCGGAATCAGTGCGCTCAAGGTGCTCGCGACGTCACCGTGCACCGCCAGGTCCAGGCTGGTTCGACGCCCCAACCGCTCGGCCGCGATGTCGATCTGAGCGGTACGAACGTCATCGGGCAAGAACTGGTCGTAAGGAAAGTCCGTACCGATCAGGAGCAGGAGATCGGCGCCGTGGATACCGTCGTGCGCCGCACCGTAACCGAGCAATCCCGTCATCCCGACGTCGTACGGGTTGTCGTACTGGATCCATTCCTTGCCGCGCAGCGAATGCCCGATGGGAGCCCCGACGGTTTCGGCCAGCGCCAACACCTCGGCGCGTGCGTCTCGCACGCCTGCGCCGGCGAAGATCGCAACCTTACGCGAGCCGTTGATCACATCTGCCAACGCCTTGACGTCACCGGCATCCGGAACGACTGTCGGCCTTCGGGTTTCGACGAGCGTCGGCGGGGTGCCTTCTGCCGGACAATCGGCGATGTCCCCGGGAAGCACGATCACCG
The DNA here is from genome assembly GCF_001029585.1 of Rhodococcus sp. ARP2. Lineage (NCBI taxonomy): Bacteria > Bacillati > Actinomycetota > Actinomycetes > Mycobacteriales > Nocardiaceae > Rhodococcus > Rhodococcus sp. ARP2. The sequence goes on from NZ_LEKE01000105.1 coordinate 54,155, forward strand.
AGACGCCGTTTCGAGCCACCGAATGCTGAATCGCCGACTGCACCACGCGAGGTGATTGGACTGCCGTGCTGACGAGTTCGGTGTAACTCGAACATTCGATGAAGATCCGCTCGGGATGCGTTTCCTGAAAGTAGCCCATTCCGATCTGGGCGCTGGGGATGTGTGACGCGATCGCGAGGACCGGGGCGCCCGAACGATGAGCGTCGTACAGGCCGTTGATCAGGTGAAGGTTTCCGGGACCGCAGGATCCGGCACACACCGCGAGTTTTCCGGTGATCTGGGCATCCGCTGCGGCCGCAAACGCAGCTGCTTCCTCATGACGGACGTGTATCCAGTCGATTCCGCCCTTTTCGGAACCACCGGTGCGACGTACCGCATCGACGATGGGATTGAGACTGTCACCGACAATTCCGTAGATCCGACTGACACCCGCCTCAACGAGCTGCTGAACCAATTGATCTGCAACGGTTTTCGGACTCATCAGACCTCCATGACACACTCACGGGAGTCGGGATCGCCGACCCCCGCGAGTGACGATTTGCTTGTGGTTTATGCAGTGCTTCTTGTGGACTGCCGTTTCGTGAGGACTGCAGTGCGTTACTTGGGTTCGAGCACGAACACCGGGATCTCACGATCGGTCTTCGTCTGATAATCGGCGTAGTCGGGGTACGCAGCGACAGCGCGCTCCCACCAGATCGCCTTCTCGTCTCCGGTGACTTCACGAGCAACCAGGTCGAAGACCTGCGTCGCGTCACGCAGCGTGACGTGCGGATCGGCTTTGACGTTGTAGTACCAAACCGGATTCTTCGGAGCGCCACCAAGCGAAGCCACAACGGCATACGAGCCGTCGTGCTCGACGCGCATCAGCGGCGTCTTCCTGACCTTGCCGGACTTTGCCCCGACGGTCGTGAGAACGACGACGGGCATGCCGTTCATGTCGTTTCCCTCGGTGCCACCGGAGTTCTCGATGCGTGCGACCTGATCGGCGGCCCACGACGCTGGACTGGGTTCGTACTCACCTGTGATTGGCATGTGTACCAGTGAACACCCACTCGAGCACCTTGGCCACCGAACCACACCGACCAGGTCCGTCGTCGGCACACTCCCCTGGTTGATCGATTAAGTGAGCTGCCGATCAATAAAGTTCGCTTGCCCGAACTCTCATCTCTGGTTACTCTGAAACCACAGCTTCGAACAGCCGTATCGCTAACCAGGCCGCAGCGAGAACAGACTGCACCGAGAAAGGGACGAGATGACTACCGCAGATATCTCCACTCGCGAATCACGCCCCGCGTCCGACCATTTCGTCGATCTGGCCGGGACTCGGTGGCCGCTGTACAAGATCGAAGCTCTCGCGGTCGGTTTTGTGCTGTTCGTGGTCGCCGGAGCTGTCACCCAGTCGATGCAGGTAGCCGTACTGACTGCCGCAACAGCAGCCGTGGTCACCTGGTGGGCGCGTCGCGTGTACTACTCACGCACCACCTGATCACCCCACTCCCCGATCTCCCGCGAACCACGAAGGGACCTTGCTGCTGATGCAGCAAGGTCCCTTCGTTCGGTTCAGATCCGCTCGATCGGCGGTCAGACCGTCAGACAGCTCGGCCCGAGCAATGCCTTCAGGTCGCCCATCAGCGCCGAGGACGGTTCGACCCGAAGGACGTCGTCGACCTTCCACAAGCTGATCTCGGTTCCGCCGATCAGCCGGACATGGACGTCGGACGTTCCGGGGTGCCTCGTCAGCACCTGCTTGAGAGCACTGAGCTTGTCCTTGGTGCATTGCCGAAGGGGCAGTGAGACCGACAGGGGGCGTGCGACCCCGATCGCCGAAATATCAGGCACCGCAAGGTCGTTGCCGATCAGCGACATCCGATCGTCTCGGATCGAGACGCGAGCCTTGACCAACACGATGGCATCCTCGGCGATGTCCATTCCGTACACCGCGTACGCCTGTGGGAAGAACAGCACCTCGATTCCACCCACGAGATCTTCGAGCTGCACGATGCACCAGGTCAGACCGTTCTTGTTGACCCGGCGGTCCACCGAGGCGATGATGCCGCCGAGAGTTACCTGGGCACCGTCCTGAACGCCGCCTTCGAGTATCGCGGCGATGGACGTGTCGGACTGCTGGCGAAGAATGTGCTCGACGCCGTTGAGCGGGTGACCGGAAACGTATAGCCCCAGCATCTCTCGTTCGAGCGCCAGGCGATGCTTGGAGTCCCACTCTTCGTCAGGAATCTTGACGTCGAACACCGAGGTGATCGACTCGTCCGCCTCGGCACCGCCGAAGAGGTCGAACTGTCCGATCGCCTCTGCCTTCTTGGTGCTCATCACGGAATCGATGGCGTCGGCATGGACCAACATCAGGCCCTTGCGCGGGTGACCCAACGAGTCGAAAGCACCGGCCTTGATGAGAGATTCGGTGACCTTCTTGTTGCAAGCCATCGCGTCGATCTTGCCGAGATAGTCGGAGAAATCGGTGAACTTCGATTTCTCCGTGCGCGCCTTGATGATCGAGGCAACGACGTTGGCGCCGACGTTGCGCACCGACCCCATACCGAAACGGATGTCGTCGCCGACGGTCGCGAAGTCGACGCGTGACTCGTTGACGTCCGGTGGGAGAACGGTGATGCCCAACTTGCGGCAGTCGGCGAGGTAGATCGCGGACTTGTCCTTGTCGTCACCGACGGAGGTCAGCAGACCCGCCATGTACTCGGCCGGGTAGTTCGCCTTGAGGTACGCAGTCCAGTACGACACCAGTCCGTAGCCGGCGGAGTGCGACTTGTTGAACGCGTACCCGGCGAAGGGAAGGACCGTGTCCCACAGCGCCTTGATGGCGGCTTCGCTGAAGTTGTTGTCCAACATGCCCTGCCGGAAGCCGGCGTAGGCCTTTTCCAGCTCGGACAGCTTCTTCTTACCCATGGCGCGACGCAGCAAGTCGGCCTGACCCAGGGTGTAACCGGCCACCTTCTGCGCCAGTTGCATGATCTGCTCCTGGTAGATGATCAGGCCGTATGTCTCCGAGAGGATCTCCGCTAGCGGCTCCTCCAGCTCGGGGTGAATCGGCTTGACGTCTTCCAAGGCGTTCTTGCGCTTGGCGTACGAGATGTGGGCGTCCACACCCATCGGTCCCGGTCGATACAGCGCCAATGCGGCGACGATGTCGCCGAATCCGGTGGGCTGCATCAGTTTCAGCAACTCGCGCATGCCGCCGCCGTCGAGCTGGAACACACCGAGAGTGTCGCCGCGGGCGAGCAGTTCGTATGTTGCCGCATCGTCCATCGGCAACGTGTCGAGGTCCAGATCGATGCCGCGGTTGGCTTTGATGTTCTCGAGCGTGTCGCCGATAACCGTGAGGTTTCGCAGACCGAGGAAGTCCATCTTGAGCAGACCGATGGCTTCACACGAGGGGTAGTCCCAACCGGTGATGATGGCGCCGTCCTGGGCGCGCTTCCAGACCGGGATTGCGTCGGTGAGCGGTTCGGACGACATGATGACCGCGCAGGCGTGCACACCGGCGTTACGGATCAGCCCTTCCAGACCCACCGCGGTCTTGTAGATCTTCGCGACGTCCGGGCTGGAGTCGATGAGCGCTCGAACCTCGACTGCCTCCTTGTACCGCTCGTGCTTCGGGTCGGTGATACCGGAAACCGAGATGTCCTTGGCCATGATGGGCGGCGGGAGCGCCTTGGTGATCTGATCGGCGATGGCAAAGCCCGGCTTGCCGAACTGGACGCGAGCCGAGTCCTTGATGGCAGCCTTGGTCTTGATGGTGCCGAAGGTGATGACCTGGGCGACCTTGTCATTGCCCCACTTGTCCGTCGCGTAGCGAACCATCTCGCCGCGACGGCGATCATCGAAGTCGATATCGATATCGGGCATGGACACACGCTCGGGGTTGAGGAATCGCTCGAACAGCAACCCGTACGGGATGGGGTCGATGTTGGTGATCCCCATCGCGTAGGCCACCAACGAACCGGCTGCCGATCCACGGCCGGGCCCGACGCGGATTCCGACGTCCTTGGCGTGGTTGATCAGGTCGCCGACCACGAGGAAGTAGGCCGGGAAGCCCATTTCGTTGATGACGCCGATCTCGTAGTCGGCGCGGGCGAGGTACTCCTGCGGAGGTCCGCTCGGGAAGCGGCGATCGAGTCCGCGCATCACCTCGGCGCGCAGGAAGGTCTGCTGCGTGTGACCCTGCGGGACCGGGAAGATCGGCATGCGGTCGTGGAACGCCCACACGTCCTCATACGACTGCACACGCTCGCCGATGGCCACGGTGTTGTCGCACGCCCCCGGTACTTCGTTGTCCCAGATGGCGCGCATCTCGGCAGCGGACTTGAGGTAGTAGCCGTCGCCGTCGAACTTGAAGCGCGTGGGGTCGGACAGCGTCTTGCCGGTCTGGATGCAGAGCAGCGCCTCGTGGTTCTCGGCGGCGTCCTTGGTGACGTAGTGGCAGTCGTTGGTGGCAAGCGGCGGGATACCGAGTTGCTTGCCGATGTCGAGCAGACCCTCGCGCACCCGGCGCTCGATCGAGAGACCGTGATCCATCAATTCGAGGAAGAAGTTGTCCGGTCCCCAGATCTCCTGCCACTTCGCGGCAGCTTCGAGAGCCTCGCGATCGTGACCGAGACGAAGACGCGTCTGAATCTCACCCGAAGGGCAACCGGTGGTGGCGATAATGCCCTCGGCGTGCGCCGCGATGAGTTCCTCGTCCATGCGAGGCCACTTGCCGAGCTGTCCCTCGATTGACGCGAGAGAAGACAGCTTGAAGAGGTTTCGGAGCCCCGTGGCGTTCTCGGCCACCATCGTCATGTGCGTGTACGCACCGCTACCGGAGACGTCGTCGGACTTCTGGCTGCGATCTCCCCAGAGAACTCGCTTTGTGTTGAAGCGGGATTCGGGTGCGATGTACGCCTCGATGCCGATGATCGGCTTGATGCCGGCACTCTTGGCCTCGTTGTAGAACTGGCTGGCGCCGTACATGTTTCCGTGGTCGGTCATGCCGACAGCGGTCATTTCGAGACGAGCGGCCTCCTCGAACATGGCGCCGACCTTGGCCGCACCGTCGAGCATCGAGTACTCGGTGTGATTGTGAAGATGTACGAACGAGTCAGCCACGTGCGCCTCTCTGAAGGTCTGGGAGCGAGATCGAGTGTATGCCGCGTTGCCGACACGTTCGGCGACCGCCATCGTGGAGTCGCAGTGTGCCGCCTCCGATCACGTGACCGGAACCTCGGGTTCGGCGCTCGACCTCATCGAACGCCGCGAACGTCGACTGGCGACGAAGGTATCTGTCGTGAAGATCACCAGCGCAGCCCAGATCAGTACGAAGCCGATCCAGCGTGAGGCCGGCATGTCCTCGTGCATGACGGCCACACCCCACGCCATCTGCAGCGCCGGGGTGAGGTACTGCAGCATGCCCATCGTCGCCAAGGGAACTCGCTGAGCGGCAACGCCGAACAGGAGCAGTGGCAGTGCGGTGACCGGGCCGGCGGCAAGCAGCAACAGGCTGTGTCCGGCGCCGCTGCTGATGAAGGCACCGGCCCCGGTCAGGCCGAGAAACACGAGGTAGCCGACCGCGAAGGGTGCGGCGACGACTCCCTCGGCAGTCAAACTGGTTCGGGGATCGAGCGGAACCACCTTCTTGACCAGCCCGTAGGTGGCAAACGAACCGGCGAGCACCAATGCGACGATCGGCGGTTTACCGAAGTCGACCGTGATCACGACAACTGCCGTTGCAGCGAGAACAAGGGCGGCGATCTGAGCGCGGCGCAATCGTTCGCGGAAGATCACGACGCCGAGCAGAACAGTGACCAGCGGGTTGATGAAGTACCCGAGGGCCGCCTCCACGACGCGGCCTGACACCACGGCATAGATGTACGTTCCCCAGTTCACCGCGATCGCCGCTGATGCCGCGGTCACCAGCAGCCAGGTGCGTGCGCTGATTCCGCGAAGCGATCCGAGGCGGCCGGCAAAGGCCAACACGATCAGCATCAACAGAAGGGTCCACACCACTCGGTGCGCAAGGATCTCGACCGGATCGGCGAAGTCGAGTAGTCCGAAGAATGCCGGGAACGTTCCCCACAACAGGAACGCCGCCACACCGTAGAGGATCCCCGAGGACGAACCGGACCTAGCGCGTCCGTCCTTGTTCACAGAACCGGAGTTCACGGGACCGGGCCGTCGTCGGGGCCGGGAGCAACGACGTCCACGTACTCCGGCAGCAAGGGACGGACGGCCGCCAACCACGGCGAGGCGTCGGACGGCAACGCTTCCACTGCACGGACGTTCGAGTCATGTTCGATCGCTTCGAGTCCTTCGGGAGTAGCTCGCACCAGCACGCCCACCGCGCAGGCGCACCCGGCGGACAATTGCTTCGCCGACGCGAGCGCCACCTGTTGCTGACGATCGGTGTCGCCGCCGAGCGAGACCAGTCGCGTGGCTGCAACACCGGGCGCTCTGCGCACTGCTTCGTCGTTGTCGGGAACGGGCACCGACATGAGCGGCGTCTGGACGCGCTCGATCGGAACTCGGAACATGACCCTGGACACGCGAACGCCCGAGACCTCAGCGCCCGGCACCTGAACACTGCTGGTCGACGTGATGACCTCGTCGACGGTGAGTGCCTTCGTGAACGAGACCAACGCCCACACCGGCCCATCGACCGACGCGACAGAATCTCGCGCTCGGTCGAGGTAGTCCGGCACAGCTTCCCCACTGTCCGGACCGAGAGTGTCCGTCGTGATCGGCGGGGTCGGCACGGGATTCGCGAACCCCACGCCCACCACCGCCGCCACACCGACCACCACCGCGACGACGGCCAGCGCGGGGGTAAGCCCGCGCGGTGTCATGAGGACCGGAGAACTTCGAGTGCGTGTTCGAGATCCTTCGGGTACTTACTCTTGATCTCGACCCAACGACCGTCCGCCGGGTGGGCGAAGCCGAGCGAGACTGCGTGCAGCCACTGGCGTTCGAGACCGAGCCTCTCGGCAAGTCGGGGGTCCGCGCCGTAGGTCAGGTCGCCGCAGCACGGATGGCGCAACGCCGAGAAGTGGACACGGATCTGGTGTGTGCGACCGGTTTCGAGGTGCACGTCCAGCAGACTCGCTGCCTGGAACGCCTCGATGGTGTCGTAGTGCGTGACGCTGGGCTTGCCGTCGGCCGTGACCGTGAACCGCCAGTCGTTCCCGTGGTGGCGTCCGATCGGGGCGTCGATGGTTCCGCTGCTCGGGTCGGGGTGTCCCTGCACGAGTGCGTGGTAGCGCTTGTCGATGGTCCGCTGCTTGAAAGCGCGCTTGAGCAAGGTGTATGCGCGCTCGGAGGTGGCAACCACCATGACACCCGACGTTCCGACGTCCAGACGGTGAACGATGCCCTGACGCTCGTGGGCACCGGACGTCGAGATACGGAAACCGGCCGCGGCAAGTCCGCCGATGACGGTCGGTCCCGTCCACCCGACGCTGGCGTGCGCGGCAACTCCGACGGGCTTGTCGACTGCCACGACGTCGTCGTCGGCGTAGAGGATCTCCATTCCCTCGACCGGTGTCGCCTCGATGGTCAGAGGCCGCGGCGGTTCGGGCAGGACTACCTCGAGCCACGATCCTGCGGTCAGACGATCGGACTTGCCGACGGCCACACCGTCGACGAGTACCGAGCCTTCTTCCGCGAGTGTCGCGACCACGGTGCGCGAGAGTCCGAGCAGGCGCGCGAGGCCGGCATCGACCCGCATGGCGTCGAGGCCGTCGGGCACGGGCATCGAACGGGATTCCCTCACTTGGTTTCTCCCTCGGCTGCGGCCTTCGATTCGGTGACCTTCTTGTCGTCCGCCTTGTGATCACGCAGGCGTTCACCGTTGGGTTCGAAGCCGAAAAGAGTCAGTACGACAAGCAGGATCGCGCCACAGACGATCGCGGAATCCGCGATGTTGAACACGGGCCACCAACCGACGGAGACGAAGTCCACCACATGTCCGCGCATGATTCCGGGAGAGCGGAAGAATCGGTCGACAAGGTTACCCAGCGCGCCACCGAGAACGAGGCCGAGACCGAGCGCCCACCACGGTGATCGGAGCGTGCGACCGATCTTGATCACACCGATGACGACACCGATGGCGACGAGGGTGAGGATCCACGTCATCGACGTCGCCATCGAGAACGCTGCACCGGGATTGCGCACCATCGTGAATGTGACCACGTCACCGATGATTTCGATCGGCTGCCCCGGCTTGACCGCGGCGACTGCCCACACCTTCGTGAGAATGTCCGAGAGCAGGATGACAGCGGCGATGGCAATGAGCATGGTCAGCCGGCGGGGCTTTGCGACCGGCGCAACCGCCAGGTCACCGTCTTCCGATTTCACGGCTTCCGGTTTCACGGTTTCGGGCTCGTCGGCCTTCGAGATTTCGGTAATCGGCTGATCCTCCGCGTTGACATCTCGGTCTGGGTGGTCTGTACTCACGCAACCATCATCCCTCATGTTCACCGCACCGGGTCACGCACTCTGCAACTGCGGCTAGCCTGGAGCGCGTGCCACTGCTGTCCACGACCGGCCGACGAGTTCCGTTCGCCCTCGCTGCCCTCGCTCTCACCACCGTTCTCACCGCTTGCGGCGACTCGGATCAACCTCCCACCACACCTACCTCGTCGCCGAGCGAAGTCACTGTTCCGGTGACCGCCGCCACCGTCGAGGTACTCGATGCGGGAAGCGAACCGCGCGAGGTACTGCGCATGAACTTGCCTGTCGGCACCACGCAGACGGCGACGCTCGTCACCCAGGCGGTCGTGAGTCAGCAGATCGATCAACAGCCGGCACAAGATTTCTCTTCGCCGGAGATCACGATCCCGCTCTCGGCAAACGTGACCGCTGACGATCCCACCGTTGTCGTGGACCTGACGCTGTCGTCGATGACCTCGCCGGACGCAACGCTGCAGGCAGCGCTGAGCGGGGCCGACGGATCTGCGGCCGGATTGTCGGTCACGGATTCGGGCGCCATCACCGCCCTACGGTTGAAGCCGTCCGCCAACTCGGCCAATGCTGCCCGCGCTGCAATCGAACAGGCGCTCGGCCAAGCGGTCTACCGGACCGTTGCACTCCCCGACGCTCCGGTCGGTGTCGGCGCACGTTGGGTGGTTCGACAACAAGTCAGCAGCGAAATCCTGCTCGATCAGACAACCACCGTCACGCTCACCGCGCGGGATGGCAATCGGCTTTCGCTCGCGGTGGACGTATCGCAGACCCCGCAGAGCCCGGTCTGGAACCTGGCCGGTGACGCCGGAACGCTGAACATCGATCAGTACGTCATGGCCGGCTCCGGAAACCTCACCGTCGACCTCTCACTCCCCTTGCCGATCGACGGACAGATGACCGTCGGCGGCGACCAGGCGTACGGCGATCCGGACAGCTCCTCGGTGATCCGGCAGACCATCTCCAACAGCATTCGGTGGGAATCGTGACACGCCGGTCGCTCGCACTGGGCCTGACAGCAACGGCGGCACTGTTCGTCGTCACCGGTTGCGGCTCGGACGACTCTCCTAGTGCTGTCACAACTACGCAGGTTTCCGCCCCACAGGTCGGCTTGGCGCCGTTCACAGCTGCTCCGGCCCCACCGCTGAGCGGGGCACCTCTCGACCGTGATGCGCTGCAACGAGCCGCGCTCACCCGCTCCGAACTACCTGCGGACTTCGACATAGTTCCCGACCCGGTCGACGACCTCGGCCTCGCACCGGCGCCGGAGAGTTCGGAGGCGGACAAGTCGAGCACCGACCCTGCCGTCTGCGCTCAGGTTCTGGCACCGATAGCCACCCAGGCCGCCGGATCCGTCGCCGACCTCTCCGACATGTTCACCGGCCCCGATTTCACGAGCATCGATCAGGACTCTGCTTCGTACGCCGACGGCGCAGCGGCAGCAGCAGCTTTCGAGAAACTTCAGACCACGCTGGCCGGGTGTGCGGAGTATTCGGGAACCGATGCCGACGGAACGACAATCACCTATCGCGTCGGCGGAGCATCGGACCCGAACGTCGGCGACGCGTCTTTCGCTTTCCGAATCATCACGGAGAGTGGCGGTTTCACCTTGGTCGCCGATGCGATCGTGGCCGCAGTCGGGACCACGTTGACCCAGGTGTCCGCAACTGCGCCGAGTCCGATCGCCCCCGATGTTCTGCACTCGATGGCATCGGCCGCCGCCGATCGCCTGCGCGCACTAACGCCCTGACAACGAGCGGATTAGTCCCGTCTCGGCCTTACGCGAATGATTCGGGACCACAGACCCTTTGACAACTGCCCGTCCACACTGAACGGTGAGAGTAGGTACGAAACAGACCAACGCGACACACTGATGTGAGGAGCCAGAGTTCATGCCGGAACCCAGAAGGTCAGATCACACCGATTACGTAGCCGTCAATCCGATCTTCTCGAGGCCTGGCGAGGATTCGGTTGCATCGAAGTACACACTCGAACCCGACGGCATGCTTCCCGAGACCGCCTATCAGATCGTCCACGACGAAACGATGCTCGACGGCAATGCGCGGCTCAATCTCGCGACGTTCGTCAGCACGTGGATGGACGATCACGCCACCAAACTGTATGCCGAGTCGTTCGACAAGAACATGATCGACAAGGACGAATATCCACAGACCGCCGCGATCGAAACCTATTGCTGGCGCATCCTTGCCGACCTCTGGCACTCGCCCTCCCCCAAGGACGCAATCGGTACCTCGACGATCGGTTCGTCCGAGGCGTGCATGCTCGGCGGCCTGGCGATGAAACGACGCTGGCAGCACGCACGAAAAGCCGCGGGGAAGTCCACCGAAAAACCAAATCTCATCATGAGTTCCGCCGTCCAGGTGTGCTGGGAGAAATTCTGCAACTACTGGGACGTCGAGGCGCGCTACGTGCCGATCAGCGAGGAACACCGGACCCTGGACGGTCACGATCTGGACAAGTACGTCGACGAGAACACGATCGGCGTAATCGCGATCATGGGTGTCACGTACACCGGGATGTACGAGCCGGTCCTGGAAATCTCGAAGGCACTCGACGCGATCCAGGAAAAGACGGGACTCGACGTTCCCATCCACGTCGACGGCGCTTCCGGCGCAATGATCGCCCCGTTCCTACAGCCCGAACTCGAATGGGATTTCCGGCTCCCACGCGTGCACTCAATCAACACCTCGGCGCACAAGTACGGACTCGTCTACCCCGGCCTCGGCTGGGTGGTCTGGCGATCGCAGGATCTACTTCCCGACGACCTCGTCTTCAAGGTGAGCTACCTCGGCGGCAGTATGCCGACCTTCGCGCTGAACTTCTCGCGGCCCGGCGCTCAGGTGATCCTGCAGTTCTACTTGTTCCTGCGTCTCGGCCACGACGGCTATCGCGCGATCCAGCAGTCCTCACAGGACGTGGCGAAATTCCTCGCCGAAGGAATCGGGAAGCTCGACGCCTTCGAACTGTGGAACGACGGTTCCGACATCCCGGTCTTCGCGTGGCGCCTCGCCGAGGGCCACACGTCCAACTGGACGCTGTACGACCTGTCGGACCGACTGCGGGGCAAGGGCTGGTTGGTGCCGGCCTATCCCATGCCGGACGATCTCTCGGATCTGACAGTGCAGCGCATCGTGGTTCGTAACGGACTGAGCATGGACCTGGCAGCCAATCTGCTGCGCATCATCGAAGAGGAAACCGCGTTCCTCGACGAACTCGACAGCCCGATGCCGCGGCCACGCGTCACCGAGGGATTCCATCACTGACGACGCTCACTGCATGAAGAGCGGCCGCCGGCTCCCTTTCGGGAGTCGACGGCCGCTCTGGTGTTTCAGGTGTTGCGCAGAGATCAAGCAGCGCAAGCAGGCGAGGTCAGACCTGCAACGCCGACGATCTGGCAAGCGGTGGTCTTCGAGAGCTTCCAGACGCCGTCCTCGTAGACGAACGAAGCCTGCAGACCCTGCTGCAGCGGCTGGCCGTTGACGACGATGTTCAGCGAAGCTGCGGCCGTCTCGCTACCCGTGTCGGTGACCGGGTCGAGGATCTCGACCTGCGCGCCGGCAGCCTTGGCGGCAGCGGCGACCTGGTTGATCAGCTCGGGATCCTGCTCGGCACCCTGGACGAGGTTGACCTTGTCTGCGGCCGGAACGGTCTCGTCGAGTGCCTGAGCGACCTTGGCGTTGAGCTCAGCGGACGTCGGCAGGACAACCTCGGACGTGGGTGCCGCAGCGGTGGTGGTCGTGGGCTTCGCCGAAGTCGTCTTGTCGGAGTCTCCTCCGTCCGAACCACAAGCGGTCATCGTCAGGGCTGCTGCGATCGCCACGGCTGCAACGGTCATCTTCTGAAGCTTCAACTTCTCAGTCCTATCCATTCGGGTGTTCACATTCGAGCGTCAGTCGAACATCGTGCTTGCTCGAGGATCGTCGACAACATTACCCAACGGTAAGCGGAAAAAGTCTAAGGACATCCTCAGAGAAGGCTGTCGACCGCATCTGCTACCTCGAGCACCTCATCCGATTCGGCGAAGGTTTTGGCTATTCCCGTTCCGCTGGAACGGGTTTCGAAGCGAACTGTCACCACTCCGTGCCCGGCACCCTGCACCCAACCGTGTCCGTATTCTGGATGCTTCACGTCCAAACCAGGGTGCCAGTAGCGCTGAGGGACGCGTGCGGCCACCGGAACGTCGAGTTCGGCCTCATCGAGGGCGCCCGTGAGAGTCTCGACCGGATAGCCGGGAACGTCCTGATCCAACTCGGGAAAAAGTGATCCTTGCCGAACGGTGGACAAACCCGCGAATCCCACACCGACCAGGCGAATCGGCCCCAATTCCTGTGGATCGATGACCTGTTTCTGCGCGGTCGCGATAAGGATTTGGCGGTCGATCGTGGCAAACGGCAGCGTCACGGATCGAGTCAAGATACTCATATCGGACTTCTTGAGCTTCAGTACGACGGTGCGAGCAGCTCTTCCGTCCTTCTCCAGCCTGGAAAATGCTGCACGACCACTACTTTCGACGGCCGCGCGCAATTGTGCCATCGTGACGATGTCTGCGGCGAACGTGGATTCCGCGCTGATCTGCTTGGATTCGGCACGCTCGGCGACCGGCCGATCGTCGATCCCCTGCGCAAGCCGATGCAACCCCGGTCCGACAGTGGTTCCGAGTATCGACGCCACCTCGGCTATGGGAGTGCGGGCAAACCCTCCGATGGTTTCGATGCCGAGACGCTTGAGCTTTTCCTCGGCAACAGGACCGATCCCCCACAGCTTTCGCACCGGAAGAGGATCGAGCAACTCGTGCTGCATCCCGGGAGGAATCACTGCGACGCCGTCGGGCTTTGCCAGTCCCGACGCGATCTTGGCGACCTGCTTACCTGCGCCGGCACCGATCGAGGCGACCAACCCGGTCTCGGCCTTGATCAACGCCCGCAGGTCCTCGCAAAACGCGCGGACCTCGTCGGCCCCGACTCCGGCCAATTCCACTGGTTCGCCGAAGGCCTCGTCCACCGACAATTGCTCGAGGATCGGCATACGAAGGCGCAACGCGTCGAAGGTGCGTTTACTCAGAACCGAATACAACGACATCCGCGGCGGCAATACCACCGCTCCGCCACCGACCATCCGGCGTGCTTGGTGCATCGGCATTGCCGAACGCGCACCGAAAACTCTCGCTTCGTAACTTGCCCCGGCCACCACTCCGCGCCCACCCAAGCCGCCGACCAGCACCGGCCGGCCTCGCAGCGTGGGACGCGTCAACTGCTCGGCGGAAGCGAAAAACGCATCCATGTCGAGATGCAGCACCCACCTGCGACTTCGTGTGGGATCACCTTGATTCATCGGGAGTTACGGTTCTCTCAAAAGTAGGTGCAGAATTTACGTCCGCGCCTTCTTCTTGGGCGACTTCTTCTTCGGCAGGGGTAGTACGTCGGCAGTCCGTTGAATGAAGGCGTGCAGGTGATCGAGGTCCTGCAGCCGTTCCTCCGTCACCCGGTAGTAATCCTTCGCTCCCGGGTACGGCGGAGCCAGATCGGCCTCTGATCCGAACTCCGTACTGACCTCAGTGGGTTTGACGAACAGAACGTCTCCGCAGATCAAGCCCACGATCTTCTCGTCGCAATACAATCCGTACTCGCCGAACATCGCCCTTGCCCGCACGTCGAGCGGTTCCAACTGCTCGAGAATGCGCGCCACGGTTTCCTTGCTCGTACTCATGAGAGCAAACTACTCCGGCACCCCGACATACAGACATTCATCGGGGAGCCGGAGTAGTTACGGCGGTATTAGACCTTCGTGATCGCGGCGCGGATACCGTCACCGAGATCGACGGCGTCGTCTCCCGCTTCACCCACCGAGAACGAGGTGGCCAGAACCTCACCGGCGATCAATTCGCGATGACGCTCCGCCCACTCCTTGCAGTCCTGCGGAACCTCGAGTACGACGTTGATCCGGTCCGAGACGTCCAAACCGGCGGCACGACGCGCATCCTGCAACTGACGGATACGGTCCTTCGCCCAGCCCTCGGCTTCGAGTTCCTCCGTCACGACGGAATCGAGTACGACGAGTCCCACACCGTCTGGCAATGCAGCCGTCGAATCAGGCTCGGCTGCAACCAGTTTCTGCGTGTACTCCTCGGGCAGCAGTTCGATGCCCGCCGCAACCACGACGCCGTCCGCGTTCTCGGTCCAGTCGCCCGCCTTGACCGCCTTGATGACAGTCTGAACGGACTTGCCCAGACGCGGTCCTGCAGCACGCGCGTTGACCGCGATCTCGAAGCGCCCGTGCACGTCGACGTCATCGGTCAGATCGACCTTCTTGACGTTGACCTCGTCGGCAATCAGTCCGAGGAACGGACGCAGACGCTCGGCATCCGGCGCCGCAACCGTGACCTCGGGCAGCGGAAGACGAACACGCAGATTCTGCGCCTTGCGCAGGCTCAGCACCGTGGAGCACACGGTCCGGACGTCGTCCATCGCCGCTACCAGCTCGGGGTTCGCGGGGAGCTCCGACGCCTCGGGCCAATCAGCCAGGTGAACCGAGCGCTCCCCGGTCAACCCGCGCCAGATCACCTCGGACACCAGCGGCAACAGCGGCGCAGCGAGACGCGTCACGACCTCGAGCACGGTGTGCAGGGTGTCTATCGCGTCGCGATCCTCGTCCCAGAACCGCGAACGAGACCGTCGCACATACCAGTTGGTGAGCGCATCACAGAACAACCGAAGCTCGTCGCACGCGCCGGCGATGTCGTTGACCTCGAGGGCCTCGGTGATCACGTCGCGGGTGGTAGCGAGCTTGGCCAGGATGTACTGATCGAGGATGTTCTCCGAATCGGTACGCCACACACCGGATTCCGGCGCGTACAACTGCAAGAAGCTCCAGGCGTTCCACAGCGGGAGCAACGCCTGACGTACGCCTTCGCGGATGCCCTGCTCGGTCACGATGAGGTTTCCGCCGCGCAAGATCGGCGAAGACATCAGGAACCATCGCATGGCATCGCTGCCGTCGCGGTTGAACACCTCCTTCACGTCCGGGTAGTTGCCCTTGGACTTGCTCATCTTCAGTCCGTCGTCGCCCAGCACGATGCCGTGCGCAGCAACGGTTTTGAACGCCGGACGATCGAAGAGTGCGGTTGCCAGCACGTGCAGCGTGTAGAACCAGCCGCGAGTCTGCCCGTTGTACTCGACGATGAAATCGCCCGGGAAATGGCCCTCGAACCATTCACGGTTCTCGAATGGGTAGTGCACCTGCGCGTACGGCATCGAACCGGATTCGAACCAGCAGTCGAGCACCTCGGGAACGCGGCGCATCATCGACTTCCCGGTCGGGTCGTCGGGGTTCGGGCGAACCAGGTCGTCGATCATCGGGCGATGCAGATCGGTCGGACGCACGCCGAAGTCTGCCTCCAACTGATCGAGCGATCCGTACACGTCCGTACGCGGGTACTGCGGATCGTCCGACACCCACACCGGGATCGGGCTGCCCCAGTAACGGTTTCGGCTGATGTTCCAGTCTCGTGCACCTTCGAGCCACTTGCCGAACTGGCCGTCACGGATGTGCTCGGGCACCCACGTGATGTCCTTGTTCAGCTCGACCATGCGATCTCGGAACTTGGTGACCGCGACGAACCACGAGGGGACCGCCATGTAGATCAGCGGCTGCCCACTGCGCCAACTGTGTGGGTACGAGTGCTCGATCGTCTCGTGCCGCAGCAGCTTTCCGGCAGCCTTGAGGTCCTTGATGATGACCGGGTTGGCGTCGAACACCATCAGACCCTCGTACGGCGGAACCATCGAGGTGAACTTTCCACCCGGATCGAGCGGCTGTACGACCTCGATACCGTTGGCCGTGGCCACGTCCATATCCTCTTCACCGAAAGCCGGTGCGAGGTGGACGATTCCGGTTCCGGAGTCGGTTGTCACGTAGTCCGCCGAGAGCACGACGTGCGCATTCGGATGTCCGAGGAAGAAGTCGAACGGCGGTGTGTACGACAGTCCGACCAGTTCGGCGCCCTTGTGACGGGAAACGACCTCGGGGTCCTCCCCCAGCTCACGTGCGTAATGAGCTACCCGTGCTTCTGCGAGCACGTACCGCTTTCCGTCCTCGCCGAGCACCTGGACGTAGTCGACCTCGGGATGAACCGCAGTGGCCAAGTTGGACGGCAGTGTCCACGGAGTCGTGGTCCAGATGATCGCGTTTGCGCCGTCGAGGGGTGAACCCGGAGCGACCAGCGGCATGTCGACCGTGACTGCAGGATCCTGACGCATCTTGTACGCATCGTCGAGGCGAGTCTCTTGATTGGACAGTGGAGTCTGCTCGTACCAGCTGTAGGGCAGCACACGGAAGCCCTGATAGATCAGGCCCTTGTCGTGCAGCTCCTTGAAGGCCCACATGACGGACTCCATGAAGTCGACGTCCAGGGTCTTGTAGTCGTTGTCGAAATCGACCCAGCGCGCCTGGCGGGTGACGTAGTCACGCCACTCGTCGGTGTACTTGAGCACCGAGGCCTTGCAGTACTCGTTGAACTTGGCCAGACCCATGACTTCGATCTCGGCCTTGTCCTTGATGCCGAGCTGCTTCTCCGCTTCGAGCTCTGCCGGAAGGCCGTGGCAATCCCAGCCGAAGCGTCGTTCGACCTTGCGTCCACGCATTGTCTGGAAGCGCGGCACCAGGTCCTTGACGTACCCCGTCAGCAGGTGGCCGTAGTGCGGCAAACCGTTTGCGAATGGCGGTCCGTCGTAGAAAACGAACTCTTCATTACCGTCCCGATTGGAAACCGACGCACGGAAGGTGTCGTCGTCGTCCCACTGTTTCAGGACTTTCTGTTCCAGTTCGGGGAACTTGACTCCGGTGTCGGCGGGGACACCGTAGTCGACTTTGGGATACCCGTTACTCGCCATGGCGATCTCCTCGTGCCAGTCGGAACTCGGCACGGGGACGACGTGACGCTTGTGCGCCGACACCGCGGTACCACCCCGTTTGCACCCCGCAGATCCGTGCTTTCACACCGGATCTCGAGCTGCCACTCGATCGAGCTGTGACGGGCTCACCCGTTCGGTTCTACTGGGTCCTCGACACGTACGAAAGCGTCGACAACCGTTCTTCCGAAAGCTCCCCGGTGATTGCCGGATCACAGCCTGGTATTCGTGTTGGACAGTCTAATACTCGTCCTGGACCTTGTCGGAACTCGCCCTAGGTCTTGTCGGGGGCACCCGGCGACCCGCCGTGGTTTCCCTGATTGTCGTCGTTTGCAGTAGCTGCATCATCGGACGAGGAATCCGAGGAACTCTCGACTCGACCATAAGACGACGACACGCCGCTGCCCGATACCGGGTCATCCAACGAAGGAACCGCCTTCCTGCTGGTCAGCGCACTGACCAGCAGGAGGACGGCACCTGCTACACAAATCGCGATACATGCCCACGCCCAGATCAGCGACCCTGTGGTCAGGGCAACGATCAGGAGAGCGAAGCCAACTCCCGCGAGAACCAACGTCACGACCAGCACGTATCAACCTTTGTCCGGTCCGATAGCTGAGCCGACGGGGCGCTCTCGGTCAGCTGTTTCCCTTGGCGAAGGACGGGCTGTAGGAATCCTGTCCACCGTCGACCGGAACGGCCGAGCCACGCTGTTCGAGCTCTTCGAGCTGCGATTCCAGGTAGGACTTCAGGCGCACCCGGTACTCACGTTCGAACGTCTTGAGCTGCTCGATACGGCCCTCGAGGACCGAACGCTGCTGGTTGATGGTCGCCATGATTTCGGTGTGCTTCTTCTCGGCGTCTGCCTTGAGAGCATCTGCCTTCTCCTGAGCCTGGCGAAGCTGGGTCTCGGAGCGAGTCTGAGCGTCGGTCAGCATTGCCTCCGACTTGTTGCGCGCATCCGCGATCATGCCGTCAGCCTTGCTGCGAGCCTCGCTCATGAGCTGCTCGGAGTTGGTGCGAGCACTGCCGAGCAGCTGCTCGGATTCGGTCTTGGCATCGTTGGTGAGGCGATCCGCCATCTCCTGAGCCAGTCCGAGGACCTTCGCGGCCTGCATGTGGGTGTCGCCACTCTGCGGCGCTGCAACGGCAGCGGCGGCGGGAACCGGAGCTGCAACGGGTGCAGGCTTGGGCGGTTCGACAACCCGAGCGGGCTCCGGCTTGGGCTGCGCTGCGACGGGTGCTGCCTGCGGAGCAGGTGCCGGCGACTTCTTGGCAGCCGCGAGCTCCTGATCCAGCTCACCTACGCGCTGGCGCAGGTCCGCATTCTCTTCGATGAGCTGCGACAGCGCCTGCTCGACGAGGTCGAGGAATGCGTCGACCTCGTCCTCGTTGTAGCCACGCTTGCCGATAGGCGGCTTGCTGAACGCAACGTTGTGCACGTCAGCTGGAGTCAGTTGCGGCATGGAAGGATCCCTTCACGCGTCATTTGGCGGTCTAGCAAGCATTCAGTTGCAACACAGTCTACGTAGTGGCGAACCACCGGATGAGTTATGGCTTCCATTCTGGCATACCACTCACTCGGACTGCGCTCAGCGAACAACCGACATCAGGATGATGACGATGAAAAGCAAGACCATGATGGATAGATCCAAGCGAACTCCACCGAGGTTGATCGGGGGGATCAACCTGCGGAGCAGTTTCACCGGAGGATCGGTGATCGTAAAAATGGTTTCGAGAATGACTGCGACCAATCCGGTCGGTCGCCAATCTCTGGCAAACGAACGAACGAACTCGACGATCACTCTGCCGATCAGCAACAGCCAGAAGACAACCAGCACCAGATAGATCACAGAGAGAAGCGCGTCCACACCCTCACTCTGCCTGACTTCTGCGGTGTGTCCAAAACAGACACACCGCAGCAATTCCGGAACCGGCCCGCATCGAGTCCGTCTTGTAACGGCCGGCGATGGGTCCGAATGCGGCGTCCGCCGAGACGGGCCGCCGTTCGAATGTGCTCACGTCACCCCTGCTCAGGGGCCGGACTGCGGTCGAGACCATCATTTCTGGCTGTAGAAACCCGTCTCCGCGATACGACGGCGTTCCTCAGCGGAAACGTCGATGTCAGCCGGTGAGAGAAGAAACACTTTGGTGGCTACCTTGTCGAAAGAACCACGCAATGCGAACGCCAGGCCGGCCGCGAAATCGACCAGACGCTTCGCGTCGGCGTTGCTCATGTCGACCAGATCCATGATGACGGGGGTGCCGTCGCGGAACCGCTCACCGATGGTGCGGGCCTCTGCGTAGCTCTGCGGACGCAGTGTCGTGATCTTGGCGAGCGGGCCGCCGTCATCGACAACAGGCGCACGTCGCGCTTCGGGCCGCTCTGCACGGGCGTCGACCGCGAGGTTTCCACGGCTTGCCGGACGCGGCGCCATCGCCGGGCGGCTACTGCGGCTGGGAACGGTGTCGACGCGGGGCCGGGAATCGTAGCGATCGAACTCCGCGTCCTCTTCGTCACGACGACTGGGCGCGTAGCTCGCCTTCGAGAAGGCAGGTTCGACGAACTCGCGGTCGTCGCGCTCGGCATAGCCGTCGTGACTACGACGGGGTGCGCGGCGAGCCTGATCGGGCTCCTCCACGTATTCGTCCTCGTAGTCATCGAGGGGAACCATGCCGAAGTAAGCCTTGAACTTATGCAGGTTGCTCATTGATCGACCTTCCTTGGCGCGGCGGAATCAATCCGACTGCGACCGGTCGCAGCGGTGTGGACGGGTTGGGCGATCACCTGAGCGATCACCTCGAGATTACTGGTCGTGAGCCGAGCAGTGCGGTTCCGACACGCACGCACGTTGATCCGTGGCGCACTGCGGCCTCCAGATCACCGGTCATGCCAGCCGAGAGTTCGGTTGCCCGGGGATGCGATTCGAGAATCAAAAGATGTGCCCTGCGGAGGATTTCGAACTGCTCGTCCGGATCTGATCCAAGTGGCGGGACGGCCATCAGTCCCGCAAATTCGAGACCTTCGGCTGATTCGATCCGCTCGGCGAGAGGAGTTAGCTCTCCCGTCGGAACTCCGCCACGCGCAGGGTCTCCGTCGAGACTTACCTGGATGAGCACCCGCAGCGGCGCTTTACGCTCCCCGTCGGACAAAGCTCCGAGCGCCGCCCGATCGAGTGCATCGGCCAGTCGTGCACTGTCCACCGAGTGAATTGTGTAGGCCCACTTCGCTACCGAACGCGCTTTGTTGCGCTGCAACTGCCCGATCATGTGCCAACGAACCGGATCGTCGATCGCGCCGCTCTGTGCAGCGCCGTCGAAGTCCGCGACCTTCTCCACTGCTTCCTGCTCACGAGACTCACCGAATTCACGGCAACCCAGTTCGTACAGGATTCGGGCGTCGGACGCCGGAAAGAATTTGGTAACAGGCAGCAGTGCTACGTCGGAAACTTCACGACCGGCGGCAAGGCAGGCGGCCGCCAGCCGCGCACGCACCGAGTCGAGTGCCGTCGATATTTCTGTCAGCCGCATATCCGTCTGGCGCATTTCTGCCTAGACGGTTTCCTGCGCTGCGGGCGCTTCCATCCAGATCACTGCAGCTTGACGCCCGGTCAGAGATTCTCGGCGATGACTGAACAACGCGCGATCCTCGATCGTGCACCGCGGGTCCTCGGCAACACCGGACACACCCGCGGCGAGCAACTGCTTACGCAGTCCCGCACGCAGATCGAGTCCCGGCGTGCCCTTCTCGGTGCGAGTTGCGCTGCCCGGCAAGTGCTTTTCCACGTCCGCACGCATCGCGGCGGGAACCTCGTACTGGCGTCCGCTCGCTGCCGGGCCGAGGAAGGCACCGATACGTGAGACGTCCGCGCCCTGTCGCACCATCTCCGCGAGGACACGCGGGACGATACCGATGCGGGCACCGATCCGTCCGGCATGAACTGCCGCGATCACACCGGCCTCCTCGTCGGAGAGCAGAACGGGAACACAGTCTGCGCTGAGGGTGGCGAGCGCCAGGCCGGGAACGGTGGTGACCAGAGCGTCCGTCACGGGAATCACTTCGTCGGTCGGTTCCGTCACGACAGTGACGTTGCGCGAGTGGATCTGTTCCATCCACACGAGATGGTCAGGCTCGACGCCTATTTCGCGTGCCAGACGACGGCGATTCGCCTCGACGGCTGCCGGATCGTCTCCGACGTGATCGCCGAGATTGAACGACTCGTACGGCGACGCGGAAACACCACCGGCTCGGCTGGTCACGACGCGGCGAATGCGGGTGCGGGTGGTCGACTTCTCGGTACTCAAGATAAGTGTGCTCACAAACGTCGAAAGTTGTCGTCCGGCTCAGACGTGACCGGACATCCAGTCAAGAACAGGGTACCCAGAAATTCCGGGCACCCTGTTCTCGAAACTGTTTGTAGCCCTGCGTCAGCGACGCATGAAGACAGGCACATCGACGTCGTCGTCGCCCTCGTCTTCCTGGACCGGCGCATGGCGTGGGCCACCGATCGGAGGCAAGCTACCCGAGCCCGTCGTCTCGCGCGCTGCGGAAATCGGCTGCTCGCCAGCAGGTTCGGCGGCCACCGGTGACCGGCCGACCTCACCCGCGCGCCCGGCGCCGATAGCTCCACGTCCCTGTGCGGTCGACTCCACGGGACGACGAGCCGGAGCTCCTCCGTCGAATCCCGCAGCGATGACCGTCACACGAACCTCGTCACCGAGTGAATCGTCGATGACCGTTCCGAAGATGATGTTGGCGTCGATGTGCGCGGCTTCCTGCACCAGCGAAGCCGCCTCGTTGATCTCGAACAGACCCAGATCGCTACCACCGGCGATCGACAGGAGCACGCCGCGGGCGCCTTCCATCGATGCTTCGAGGAGAGGCGAATTGATCGCAGATTCCGCCGCCTTGATCGCGCGTCCCTCACCACGTGAGGATCCGATGCCCATCAACGCACTGCCTGCACCGGACATGACACCCTTGACGTCCGCGAAGTCGACGTTGATCAGACCCGGGGTGGTGATGAGGTCGGTGATGCCCTGGACACCGTTGAGGAGAACCTCGTCGGCGCTGCGGAAGGCGTCCATGAGGCTGACGGCCGCGTCACCCAACTGGAGCAGGCGATCGTTGGGAATGACGATCAGCGTGTCGCAGGACTCGCGGAGCGCCTGGATTCCGGTATCCGCCTGTCCCCCACGACGCTTGCCCTCGAAGGAGAACGGCCGAGTCACGACGCCGACGGTGAGTGCGCCCAGCTTCCGGGCGATGCTTGCCACGACAGGGGCACCACCGGTTCCGGTGCCACCACCCTCGCCTGCGGTCACGAACACCATGTCGGCGCCCTTGATGACCTCTTCGATCTCGTCCTTGTGATCTTCGGCTGCCTTGCGACCCACTTCAGGGTCAGCACCGGCGCCGAGGCCACGGGTCAATTCACGACCGACGTCGAGCTTGACGTCGGCGTCACTCATCAGAAGGGCTTGCGCGTCCGTGTTGACCGCGATGAACTCGACTCCCTTGAGTCCCTGTTCGATCATGCGGTTGACTGCGTTCACGCCGCCGCCGCCGATGCCGACGACCTTGATTACGGCGAGGTAGTTGTGCGGGGGCGTCATCGGCTCTCGCCTTCCGTGTCGTGTTTCACGCTGTTTGTCAGTGCTGCTGTCTTTTTACTGCTGCTGTATTTGTAACTGCTGGTGTATTTGTTACTGCTGGTGTTCGAGATAAACTCTAAACCTCAACCACAGGGTTAGAGTTATGTCAAGTATTCGATCTGAAACGAAACGCTATGCACCGTCGTCGCGTTCCGCCATTAGGCGCGCCGAGACACACCGAAGTATTTGCCACGCACCGGCGCACGGGTGCACCGTGCGCTATCGGACCGTCGGAAGATCAGGACTGGACACGTCGTACGTCTGCCCCGGTTGAGTCAACAGAGGAAGCGTCACGGCAGCCTTACGATCCGAGTGCTCGACACCGCCCCAGTTTACGACGCGACCGTCGAGCAGAGTCAGCGTGACACTCGAAATCGACCGAGCGGCAACCTCTCCCACCTGAAATCTCAGATCCGGCGGCAACACCGACAACACCTCGAGCGCGGCAAGCGTCGGCTCGTCGTTCCATCCAGGCGTCGGTGTCACCAGACGCGGAACCCCCGGCGGCGGGACTCCCATCTCGAAGTCGACACCCTTCTCGTCCAGCAGGTGTGCCCCCTCGGGTGAGTCGACGAAGACAACCGGTACCCGTTCGGTGACGGTGACGCGAATGGTCGACGGATACATCCGCTGAACTCGGGCGGAGGCCACCTTCGGAATCGTCGCTACACGTGCGGCGGCGGCGCCGGTGTCGACCCGCATCAACGGCTGACCGGTCGGTACTGCCAGGAGCGAAAGGATCTGTTCCTCACTGACCGTCGTCGCACCGAGAACTTCGGTGCCCCGGACCGAGAGCACCGGAGACAACCAGGCCGTCAGCGCAATTCCCACCACCAGCACGATTGCCAGCGGTGCCACGATCAGCGGTCGCTTGAACCACTTACGAGTCGGCGTGGGTTCGGGAGCCGGCTCCGTCGACCGCGTCGAATATCGCGATTCGGTGCGAGTACTGCGCCGACGCGTACTGGTGGCTCGCCTGGCCTGAGGATCTCGACGCCCGCGACGACTTCGTGCGTCGGGTGTCATCGCGGCGCGGGATGCGGCGCCGAACGCAAAGCATCGAGGATCTGTTTGCCGAGCATGGTCACGTCACCGGCGCCCATCGTGATGACGATGTCGCCGGGGTGAGCCAACGCCGCCACCTGCTTCGGTGCCTGCGACAGATCGGGTTGATAGTGAACAGGTTTGGTGACCGATTGAGCGACAAGCGCACCGCTGACTCCCGGCATCGGCTCTTCGCGAGCACCGTAGACATCGAGAACCACTACCTCGTCGGCCAAGTCCAGTGCCTGCGCGAACTCCACGGCAAATGCCGCTGTGCGCGAATAGAGGTGAGGTTGGAAGACCACGATCACACGTCCGGCTGCCGAATTGGTCGACGACGAATCATCTTCCGGTCGAACCAGATCCGCGGCCGCGCCGAGAACCGCGCGAACTTCGGTCGGATGGTGGGCGTAGTCGTCGAACACCCGGACACCACGCTCGCGGCCGGTGAACTGGAAGCGGCGGTGGACGCCACCGAATCCGGCGAGCCCCTCGACGATCTCCTCGGTCTCGGCGCCCGCATCACGGGCGGCCAGCAGGGCGGCAAGTGCGTTGAGCGCCATGTGCCGACCCGGCACTGCCATCCGCACGGTTCGCGCGGCGCTCTCACCGGCCAGTTGGAACTGCAGGACTCCCCCGACGTCGTGTGCATGGAAGCCCAGTAGTCGGACTCCGACCTCGACGCCGTCGACAGGCTCGAAGGCAGTGCCCGCTTCTACTTCCTGCGCATCCGCTGATCCGTAACCGAGCACACGGATGTCCGAACGACCCGAGGCCACGATTCGCTTCGCGAGATCCGCAGATCCCGGATCGTCGAGGCAAGCAATCAAGAGTCCACCCGGACGTAGCTTGTCGACAAAATCGTCGAACACCTTCACATACGCTTCGACGCTGCCGAAGTAGTCGAGGTGATCGGCCTCGATGTTGGTCACGACGATCACGTTGGGGTCGTACTGAAGCAGCGACCCGTCGCTCTCGTCCGCCTCGGCGACAAAAACGTCACCGCTGCCGTGATGGGCATTCGTGCCCGCCTCGTTGAGTTCGCCGCCAACGGCAAACGAGGGGTCGAAACCGCAGTGCTGCAGGGCGACCACGAGCATCGAGGTCGTCGACGTCTTGCCGTGTGTTCCCGAAACCAGGAACGTGCGATTGCCCTGCATGAGTGATGCAAGGACAGCCGGCCGAAGAATCACCGGGATTCCGCGGCGAGCGGCCTCGACGAGTTCCGGGTTGTCCTTCGGGATAGCTGCGTGCGTCGTGACGACGACGGTCGGTCCACCTGGCAGCAGGTCGAGAGCATCGGCGTCGTGGCCGATCCGGACCTGTGCCCCGCGTGCACGAAGCGCCAGGACTCCTCGGCTCTCCTTGGCGTCCGAACCCGAGACAAGGCCCCCGCGGGAAAGCAGAATTCGAGCGATGCCGGACATACCGGCACCGCCGATTCCGACCATGTGTACTCGCTCGAGGTGGGCGGGCAGCGCGGTCATCGGTTTCCCCTTGCATTTTCCTGGACGGCGTTTTCCTTTGCCGCGATGTCGAGCACGATCCGTGCGATCTCTGTTGCCGCCGTGCGGTGCCCGACATTGGCAGCGCCACTGCTCATCTTGTCGAGACGCACGCTGTCGCTCAGCATCGGGACGACGGTGCCGGCGACGAACGTCGGCGTGAGCTCGTTGTCGGAGACGATGATCGCGCCGCCCGCTGCGACAACGGGTTTCGCGTTGAGTTCCTGTTCACCGTTGCCGTGCGGCAGCGGAACGTAAACGGCCGGTAGTCCGACCGCCGAGACCTCGGCGACCGTCATCGCGCCCGAACGACAGATCGTCGCGTCGGCTGCGGCATACGCGAGATCCATCCGCGAAAGATAAGGAACAGCCACATACGGTGCCGTCTGCGAGTACTGCGTGACCTCGAGGGAGTTCTTGGGTCCGTGTGCGTGAAGGACCGAGATCCCGGCCTTCGCCAGTTCTTCCGCTGCTCCGGACACCGCGTCGTTGAGCGACTTCGCGCCTTGCGATCCGCCGAAGACGAGCAGAACGGGACCGTCCTGAGGCAGTCCGAAGTACTCGCGAGCTTGCGAGCGGAGTCCCGCTCGATCGAAATTGGCGATCGACGCGCGAACCGGGATGCCGACGATCTCGGCGTCCTGATCGCCGCGGTTCTTCACTCCGGAACCCGGAACAGCAGCAAGCACCCGCGTCGCCAGGCGAGCACCGATCTTGTTCGCGATACCGGCACTGGCGTTCGCCTCGTGGATGACGATCGGAATCTTGCGGCGGCGCCGAAGAACACCGCCACGTGCGGCAAGATACGCCGGAAGCGCGACGTAACCACCGAAACCGACGATCACGTCGGCGTCGACGGAATCGAGTACCTCACGGGTCTTGCGCACCGAGGCGAGGATGCGTGTCGGCAATTTCACCAGATCCATCGTGGGCTTACGAGGAAGCGGAACCGGCGGAATGAGCTCGAGTGTGTACCCGCGGGCAGGCACCAAGGTGGTTTCGAGACCACGTGCTGTCCCGAGTGCGGTGATCCTGGTGTCGGGCTGAGCGGCCTTGACCGCGTCCGCGACCGCAAGTGCGGGTTCGATGTGACCAGCCGTGCCTCCCCCTGCCACCACTACCGACAGAGCCGATTTGTTGCCGCTCACCTACGAATTCCTCGCTCTCGAACTTCTCGTGGATCTTGTGCCCTACGTGTCGGCGCCTGCCGACGCTGACCATTCTGCCCTCCCGCGGTGCGCTTCCGTGACCCAGCGGCCGCACCTCGGTTGGAATCCGAGGAAGGGCGAGCGCCTTGATCTGCCCGCTTGCGTCGATCGCCCGTCTCGATCGCGCGCCGGCCGTCGCGTCCGCGTGCCGGTTCGATCTGTCGTGCGGGCTTCGGTCGACGGATAGGCCGGCCCCCTGACGGCGGGTGGTACAGCACCGGCTTGGGCAGTCTGAGCAACTTCGAGATCTTGCCGTCCTGCCCGGAGTTCAGAGCGGCAACTGCTTCTGGCTCGTGGCGCGCTGCATTGGCGATGACCCCGAACATGAACAGCGTGATCGCCAAGGACGAACCACCGGCGGAGACCAAGGGCAACTGGAGTCCGGTCACCGGCAGCAGTCCGATGACGTAACCGATGTTGATCATCGCCTGGCCGACGATCCAGGTAGTTGCGGTGGCCGACAGAAGCCGCCAGAACGGATCGATGCTGCGGGCTGCGATCCGCAATCCCGTGTACACGAATACAGCGAACAAACCGATCACCACTGCGCAGCCGACAAATCCCAGCTCTTCACCGATGATCGCGAAGATGAAGTCGTTGTGAGCGTTCGGTAGGTAGTTCCATTTGGCGACGCTCTGCCCGAGTCCGCGACCGAAAACGCCGCCGTCAGCGAGCGAATACAAAGCCTGCTTGGCCTGATAGTTGTTGCCCTGCAGGTCATCGCTCTTGTTGAAGAAGGCCTGGACTCGGTCGGATCGATAACCCGCCGTCATGGCCAGGACAGCGGCGCCGACAACGCCTGTCAGCGCGATCGAGCCGAAGAGTTTCAGTGGAAGCCCACCGAACCACAGCAAGGCCCCGACGATGATTCCCAGTGCGATGGTCGTACTGAGGTTCGGCTGCGCGACGACCAAGGCGAAGACCAGCATCGCAGCGGGCACGAGCGGAATCAGGATCGACTTCACGGATCGGTCGTCCGGACGCCTCGAGGCCAACAGATGCGCGCCCCAGATCGCCAAGGCGACCTTCATGATTTCCGATGGTTGCACCGAGAATCCACCGACGTTGAACCAGCGACGCGCACCCTGCGCTTCGGTGCCGATTCCCGGAATCAGGACGAGTACCAGCATGATCAGCACGACGACGAACAGCGGAAACGAATACTGCCGGAGCACTCTCGCCGGGATCCGCAGCGCGACGTAGAAGAGCACCGCCCCGAGAATCGCGAAGATCAACTGCTGGGTGAACAACGAATATGCCGAGCCACCGGACACGTACTGCTCGACGCTCGACGCCGACAGAACCATCACGAGCCCCAAGACAGTCAACATCGTGGCAATCGTCACCACCAGGTGGAACGACGCCAACGGCCGCGCCAACCAGGCACCGATCCGGGTCTTGGGACCCTTGGTCATAGCAAGTTCCCGGCTTGGCCAGGCGAATCCGTGAACGGATCGGGTAATGCGGCTACGGCGGCGGCGAAACTGTCGCCACGATGTCCGTAGCTGGCGAACATGTCCAAGGACGCGGCGGCCGGGGCAAGTACAACTGCATCACCGGGGGACGCCAACTCGGCAGCTTCGACGACCACTGCGGCCATGACGGCATCCGCGTCGGCACCCGACGGCAGCCGGATGGTGAGAGTCGAGTTGCTGCTGTTTTCGCTCACCACTTCATCGTCCCCCGACAGCACGTGCACCAC
Organism: Rhodococcus sp. ARP2; assembly: GCF_001029585.1. NCBI lineage: Bacteria > Bacillati > Actinomycetota > Actinomycetes > Mycobacteriales > Nocardiaceae > Rhodococcus > Rhodococcus sp. ARP2. Next base: position 82,659 of record NZ_LEKE01000105.1, read on the forward strand.
GGGAACATCGGGCGCGTGTCGCGCCAGCGCGTCCTCGATCACACCGGCGTCACGGCCGAGAAGAACGGCGCCGGACAGTCTCGGCCCCACTTCGCTCACCAACTGCTCGACGCTTGCGCCCTTGAGTAGACCGCCTGCAACCCAGACGACGCGGTCGTGCGCGAGTATCGACGGCCTGGCTGCGTGCGGATTGGTGGCCTTGGAATCGTCGATGTACACAACGGACCCGACACGACCGACCAGGGCCCCTCGGTGTGGGCCGACCTTGTGTGCGGCCAGACCGCGTTCGACGACGTCGGCCTCGAATCCGAGTGCCCGCGCCAAAGCGGCAGCGGCCAGCGCGTCCATGACGCCTGCCGGGCCGGCCGGATCTATGGAAGCTGCTTCGGCCAAGCGGACGTGATCGCCGAAAGCGTTGTCCACGAGGTGCCCCGCTTCGACACCCAGTTCTCCTTCGCCCGGTTCACCCAATCTGAACCCGGTGACAATGTCTGCAGTTGCGCGAGTTCCCAGTTCGGAAGCGATTGCGTCATCGAGGCCGACCACCGCGACCTTTCCACTCAGCGCCCGCGACTTGGCCTCGGCGTACGCGCTCATTCCGCCGTGCCAGTCGAGGTGATCCTCGGCGACATTGAGGACCACGCCGGCATCCGGACGCACCGAGGGTGCCCAGTGCAATTGGAAAGACGACAGTTCGACAGCGAGGTACTCCACGCGCGGCGACGTCTCGGCGAGTGCCTCGAGTATCGGAAGCCCGATGTTCCCGCAGGCTCGGCCGACAACTCCGGCGGCGTCGAGAATCGAGGCCAGCATCGACGTCGTCGTGGTCTTTCCGTTCGTCCCCGTCACGACGAGCCATTTACGGGGTCCGCCGAAGTGCCCGCTGTGGTCGACGCGCCACGAGAACTCGACGTCTCCCCAGATGGGAATCCCGTGACCGGCGGCCGCTGCAAGGATCGGTGCGTCCGGCCGAAAGCCCGGACTGGTGACGACGAGCCCGTACTCGGTGATCGAATCCGGGGCATCCTCGATCGAGGTGGTGGTCACCATGTCCGCGCCGAGTTCGGCGCAGCGCTGCGCGAAGTCGAGGGTCGAATCGGCGACCGTCACGACAGCGCCGAGCGCGACGAGAGGTTCGATGGTCGCTTGACCGGACACCCGCCCTCCGGCGACCAGCACTCGCGTACCGCGGAGCCAGGACAGGTCGTTCTCGGAATCCGCTGAGCTGGTCATGGTTTTCAGCCTCCGAGCGCTGCGAGGTATTCGCTGTAGAAGAGTGCCAATCCGATAGCCGACGCAATAGCCGCCAGCAACCAGAATCTGATGATGACCGTGGTTTCAGCCCACCCGGCGAGTTCGAAGTGGTGATGGAACGGCGCCATTCGGAAGACCCGCCGTCGGCTGGACCGGAACACCGCTACCTGGATCACCACCGACGCGGCCTCCGCGACGAACAGTGCACCGATGACCACCATCAACAGTTCCGTGCTTGTGGTGATCGACAATCCGGCGAGCATGCCGCCGAGGGCAAGAGAACCGGTGTCGCCCATGAAGATCTTGGCGGGTGCGGCATTCCACCAGAGGAAACCGATGCACGCGCCGGCGCCGGCCGCGCAGAGCACCGCGAGATCGAGCGGGTCTCGTACGTCGTAGCAACCCTTACCGGGATTCGTCTCGCACGAGTAGCGGAACTGCCAGAACGTGATGATGACGTAGGCGCCGAGA
>NZ_LEKE01000098.1:0-2830 GCF_001029585.1 Rhodococcus sp. ARP2
CGCACAAGCCCGCAGCAGCGCTTCACGGTCCGCGAAGTAGCGATAAAGTGCAGAATGGCTGACGCCCAGACGTTTTGCCACACTCGGCATGGTCAATTCACTCAGATCACCAGCCAGGGCGGCCTCGACGATGTCCACTGTCGACAACGTCGGCGGCCGCCCCGTCTTCTTTCCGGTTTGCATTCTGCTCAGCCTGCCACCTGCTCAGCCCGCTACCAACCGCCATCCCGACGCACGGTGGCGCTGGTTCCAGAACGCGGCGTAGTTCCCACCGGCTGCGAGCAGAACTTCGTGGGTTCCCACTTCGACGATCGACCCGTCGTCACCGAGCACGATGATCTGGTCTGCGGCCACGACGGTCGACAGCTTGTGCGCGATCACGAGCAGTGTGCTTTCACTGGCGAGTTCCTGCATCGCACGCTGTACATGGGCCTCGTTCACGGGATCGAGCGCGGCCGTCGCCTCGTCGAGCAGAACGATAGGTGCGCGTTTGAGGAGTGCGCGCGCAATGGAGACCCGCTGCCGCTCTCCACCGGACAGTGCCGTCCCACCCTCACCGACGCGGGTGTCCCAACCCCGCGGAAGTCGCTCGACGATTTCCGCGACGCCCGCGATCCGAGCCACGTCGAAGACCTCCTCGTCCGTGGCTTCGGGGCGACCGAGGCGGATGTTCGCGATCAACGTGTCGTCGAAGAGGTACACGTCCTGGAAAACCAAGGACAGTTGCGACATCAGATCGGCACTCGTGAGGTCCCGCACATCGACGCCGCCGACACGTACCACCCCCGAGTCGACGTCGTAGAAGCGCGAGATCAGCCGGGTGACGGTGGTTTTGCCAGACCCTGACGGACCGACCAACGCCGTCAGCGACTTCCGCGGCACCTCGAAGGAGATGTCCCGCAGCACCTGCCCACCGTCCGCGTAGCCGAAGTCGACGGCGTCGAACTGCACGGCCGTCTCCCCCGTCGGCTGCCCGCTGGTATCGGGTTCTACCAGTGGTTCCACTTCGAGGATCTCGGACATCCGACGGATTTCGTTGCGTGCCATTCTGATTGCACCGCCGAACTCGCCGATCTCACCCAGCGGTTGGATGAACCGTGCGGTCAGGCCGAGTAGCGCGATCAACGTGACAGGGTCGATGTCGCCGCCGAGCGCGAGGAATGCACCCAGGATGATCACGGCAGAGAAGACGAATTGCAGGGCGATCCCGTTGACCACGGACCCGATCACCACGAACCACAGTTGTGAACGACCCGCAGTGTGTTGCGCTTCGATCGCGTCGTCGAGCGGTTCGTACACCCCGTGTGTGCGTCCGAAAGCACGCAGGACCGGTTGGCAACGCGCGTACTCGAGCACTCGATTGTTCGATTCGACGGCTGCGGCATGTGCCCGATCGTCCGCCTTCGCAGTCATCGTCGAGGCAAATCTGGCTGCCGCGAACAGAATCGGAACGCTGACCATCAGTGCCAACCCGAGCCGCCAGTCGAAGAACAGCATGCACACGACAATGGTTGCCGGGCTGGCAATTCCGGAGATGATCGGTGTCATCAGGTGCGCAGCCGCCCCCATCACCGAGATGGTGCCCTTGCTGGCAACCTGCGATACCTGGCCGAGTCGGCCGGCACCGAACCAGCCGAGCGGCAGAGTGACGAGATGATCTCCCAGGCGCAGATGCATAGTCCTCAGCAGCGTGAGGGCCGACTCGAATCCCTTCATCGCCTGCAGGTAATGCGCAATCGAACTGATCACGGCGCACACGGCCATTGCGGCGAGCCACCGAAGGAAACTGCCCCAGTCCTGATCGAACAGTGCCTGCACCGCCGGGACCAGTAGCGCCACTGCCAAACCTTGCATCACGCCGTACAACACTGCCCACACCAGGAACTCGCGATAACGGCCCTGATTCTGCGGGCCGAGTATCCGGAAGAGGTCGCGAATCATGAGTTGGCCTTTCCTGCTGCGTCAGACATACCAGCGCTGCTGTCGGCCCGACTGTGACTCGCCCACATCCGGGCATAGGTTGAACCACTCGCCACAAGCTGATCGTGCGTGCCCTTCTCCACGATCCGTCCGGCGTCGAGGACCACGATCTGATCGGCGCTCACGATCGAAGCCAACCGGTGCGCGATCACCAGCACGGTGCGGCCGACCGTCAAGCGCGACAACGCCTCCTGGATATCGGCTTCGGACTCCGGATCGGCGAAAGCGGTTGCTTCGTCGAGCACGAGAACAGGAGTGTCCGCGAGAATCGCACGCGCTATGGAGACTCTTTGGGCTTCACCACCCGAGAATCTGGCGTCGACCCCGACCACGGAGTCGTAGCCTCTCGGGAGCGCTTCGATTCGGGTGTCGATCTGCGCGGCTGCGGCAGCGGCCTTCACCTCGGCCGAAGTCGCCTGCGGTCGGGCAAGCCGAATGTTGTCGAGCACGGTCGCTTCGACCAGCTGCACGTCCTGCAGAACGAATCCGACGTGGCGGTACAGCTCGTCGGTCGCCACGTCCCTGACGTCGACACCACCGATGGCCACGGATCCGGCACGCACGTCGTGGAACCTCGGAACCAGCGTGGCCAGCGTCGACTTACCCGAACCCGAAGGTCCGACCAACGCCGTCACCGTGCCCTCCGGCAGCGTCAGATCGATGTCGGTCAGAACGTCGGCGCCGTCGTCGTAGGCGAAAGAAACTCCGGAGAATCGAACTTCGTTCCCCACGGGACTTTTCGGATGATCGGTTTCCGGCAGCGCCTCGGTCGAGAACAGCGCAATCAGTCGCGCCGCAGCGGCGGCTGCCTCTCGGCGAGCCTGCATACCGAAACCGATGGTCGTCACCG
>NZ_LEKE01000012.1:0-2784 GCF_001029585.1 Rhodococcus sp. ARP2
ACAGCGGCTGCTGCGGAACGTCCCTCGGCGATGGCCCAGACGATCAGGGACTGACCGCGGCCCATGTCACCGGCCACGAACACGCCGTCGACGTTGGTGTTCCACTTCGACGTGCGGGCGACGTTGCCGCGCTCGTTCAAGTCGACACCGAGATCGGTGAGCAGACCCGGCTTCTCGGGACCGACGAAGCCCATTGCCAGGAGCACGAGATCGGCTTCGAGCTCGAAGTCAGAGCCCTCGACCTTCTCGAAACGACCCGACTTCATCTCGACCTCGTGAGCCTTGAGTCCGGTGACCTTGCCGTTTTCACCGACGAAGTTCTCGGTGTTGACGGAGAACAGACGCTCGCCGCCTTCCTCGTGAGCCGAAGCCACGCGGAACATGAGCGGGTACGTCGGCCACGGAGTCTGCTCGGCGCGAGTCTCCGGCGGACGCGGCATGATCTCGAACTGGTGCACGCTGGCTGCGCCCTGACGGTGCGAGGTGCCGAGGCAGTCCGCGCCGGTGTCGCCGCCGCCGATGATGACAACCTTCTTGCCCTCAGCGGTGATGGTGGGAGCGTCGAGGTCACCCAACTGCACGCGGTTGGCGATCGGCAGGAACTCCATCGCCTGGTGGATGCCGTCCAGTTCGCGGCCCGGGATCGGCAGATCGCGAGCTGCGGTGGCGCCGCCGGCCAGAACCACTGCGTCGAACTGCTCGCGCAGCTCGTCCGCGGTGATGTCCACGCCGACATTGACGTTGGTCTTGAAGACGGTGCCTTCGGCTTCCATCTGCTCGAGACGGCGGTCGATGTGCCGCTTCTCCATCTTGAACTCGGGGATGCCGTAGCGCAGCAGGCCGCCGATGCGGTCTGCCCGCTCGAAGACCGTCACTGCGTGACCGGCGCGGGTCAGCTGCTGCGCTGCAGCGAGACCGGCCGGACCACTGCCGACAACTGCGACCCTCTTGTTGGTGGCATGCGCGGCGCGAACCGGCTTGACCCACCCTTCGTCGAAGGCCTTGTCGATGATCTCGACCTCGACCTGCTTGATGGTGACCGGATCCTGGTTGATGCCCAGGACACAGGACGCCTCACAGGGTGCGGGGCACAGACGACCGGTGAACTCCGGGAAGTTGTTGGTCGCGTGCAGACGCTCGATGGCGTCGTGCCAGTGGTCCTTGAAGACCAGGTCGTTCCACTCGGGAATCAAGTTTCCGAGAGGGCAACCGTTGTGGCAGAAAGGAATTCCGCAGTCCATGCAACGGCTGGCTTGAGTCTTGAGGGTTTCGTTCGGGAACTCCTCGTAGACCTCTTTCCAGTCGAGCAGGCGCAACGGCACCGGCCGGCGAACCGGAAGTTCGCGCGACGTGTGCTTCAGGAAGCCGCTTGGATCACCCACGAGCTGCCTCCATAACTGCCTCGTCCACGTTCTTGCCATCCTTCTCTGCGGCCGCGATGGCCAAAAGAACCTTCTTGTAGTCGCGGGGCATCACCTTTGCGAAGTGACCCACCTGCTGCGACCAGTCGCCGAGGATGCGCGTGGCAACCTCGGAGCCGGTTTCGTCGCGATGACGTTCGATGACGCTCTTCAACCAGGTGAAGTCGTCGCCCGAAAGATCCTCGAGGTCCACCAGTTCGGTGTTGAGGTTCTTCTCGAATGCCTTGTCGGGGTTGTAGATGTACGCGACGCCACCGGACATGCCGGCGCCGAAGTTACGTCCGGTGGCTCCGAGGATGACCACCTTTCCACCCGTCATGTACTCGCAACCATGATCGCCCACACCCTCGACGACGGCAGTGGCGCCGGAGTTACGGACTGCGAAGCGTTCGCCGACGACACCGCGAAGCAGAGCCTCGCCGCTGGTGGCGCCGAACAGGATGACGTTGCCACCGATGATGTTGTCCTCGGCGACAAAGCCTTCCGCTGCATCGAGCGGCGGGCGTACGACGATGCGTCCACCCGAGAGGCCCTTGCCGACGAAGTCGTTGGCGTCGCCGTGCAGGCGCAGGGTCATACCGCTCGGCACGAAAGCACCGAAGCTGTTACCGGCGGAACCGGTGAACGTGATGTCGATGGTGCCCTCGGGCAAGCCCTCTCCACCGAACGCCTTGGTGACCTCGTGGCCGAGCATGGTGCCGACCGTGCGGTTGACGTTGGTGATCGCGGACTCGAACGAGACCGCCTCACCCTTGTCGAGTGCGTTGCGGGCCGAAACGATCAACTGCTGATCGAGTGCCTTGTCGAGACCGTGATCCTGTGTGCCGGTGCAGTGGAGGTCCTGGTCCATGAACGCGGACTCGACCTGGGTCAGGATCGGCGACAGGTCGAGATTGCCTGCCTTGCTTCCCTTCCAGTGATCGAGAGCGCGTGTGGTGTCCAGCATGTCGACCTGGCCGACGGCTTCGAGCAGCGTGCGGAAACCGAGTTCGGCGAGAAGCTCGCGAACCTCTTCGGCGATGAACATGAAGAAGTTCTCGACGAATTCCGGCTTGCCACTGAAACGCTGACGCAGCAACGGGTTCTGCGTCGCGACACCGACGGGGCAGGTGTCGAGGTGGCAGACGCGCATCATGATGCAGCCCGAGACCACCAGCGGTGCGGTGGCGAAACCGAACTCCTCGCCGCCGAGCAGGGCAGCGACGACGACGTCGCGACCCGTCTTGAGCTGGCCGTCGACCTGCACGACGATGCGGTCACGAAGACCGTTGAGCAGCAACGTCTGCTGGGTCTCGGCCAGGCCGAGCTCCCACGGTGCGCCCGCATGCTTGACGGAGGTAAGCGGGGTGGCACCGGTGCCACC
>NZ_LEKE01000010.1:0-2545 GCF_001029585.1 Rhodococcus sp. ARP2
TTCGGTGGCGCCGACCTGAGGGGTGGTCATCTCGGCAAGCTGCTCGGCCGGCACCACCTGCCCGTCGAGTAGCGCGCGCCAGAAGGCGTTCAGGTCTGTGCCCGTCGAGACCATCGCTCCGGCAGACCAGGGGATCGACGGTTCCGTGCGGGAAACATCGGTCAGGCCACCATCGAGATCCTGATAGCCCGTCAGGTGATCGCCCCTGATATCGCGCTCACCGGCCGCCGGGAGGTACGTGTCTTCCAGGTCCAGCGGGTCGAGTATCCGAGACTGAAGTTCGTCGGCGTAGCTGCGGCCGGTCACCGATTCGACGAGCATTCCGAGAACGATGTAGTTGGTGTTGGTGTAGACGAACGACGTTCCGGGGACGAATTGCGCCGGTTTGCCGAGGGCGATGGCGACCGCGGCGGACGGCGTCAGCGTTCGGTCCTCGTTTGCGGCAATCCATTCGTCGGCGCCGGGTTCTCCGGCGAACTCGGGTAGGCCGCTGCGATGTTGCAACAGTTGCCGCACGGTGATTGCGCTACCGTCTGTGCCACTGCCGTCCATGTCACTGCCGTCCATGTCACTGCCGTGCAGTAGGCCCGGGAGGTACTGCTCGATCGGTGCGTCGAGGTCGACCTTGCCTTCGGCCACCAACTGCAGGACGAGTGAAGCGGTGAATGTCTTTGTCACACTTCCGATCCGGACCCGATCATTCTTGCCGATCGAATCGCCGTTGGTCCGATTGGGTACGCCGCTGGTCATGACAGCCGTCGTGGTTCCGTCGTCGAGTGTTGCGATCGACCCGACGACACCCGACCTGGTGAGTCCGTCGAGATCCGATTGAATCTCCACTGCGCGCTGGAGCGTCGAGCAACCGATCAGCGCCGTGGTGGCTCCGATGATGACCGCGGCGACAAGGAGGTATGAGCGCATGATTTCGAATCTAGGGATCCGCCGGCTCCGACGGATCCAGGAAATCCCCGATCATTCCCTGATCTTTGCCAGGCCGGGACGTAAGGCCTGTTTGTCGAAAACCGACAAATGGGATCAATGATTCCTGTCCGAACACCACGTCTACGCCGTTAACATCCGAACGAAGTGTTTGTTTTCACGTGTCTTACCAGTTCACGGCTATCGAGGTGCGCTGCCGCGCGCCGAAACGACTCCCACGAAGGACGGATGCATGAAGAAGTCGACACTCCGCACGGGAACGGTCGCTGCTCTGCTGACCGGAAGCGTCCTGTTGCTCTCCGCTGCCCCCGCCTCGGCCGACCCGGGGAGCCTCGGCAGCGGCGGCAGTAGCGGGAGCTCCGGCAGCCTGGGAAGCGCAGGAAGCATCAGCAGCGGATCAGCCGCCCTCCCCATTCCGAGTCCGGCAGGCCTGATCGCGCTGGCAGCAGCGAGCACTCAGACCGGAAAGCCCTACCAATGGGGCGGAGTCGGGCCGAACTCGTGGGACTGCTCCGGGCTGGTGCAATGGGCGTTTCGGCAGGCCGGAGTGAATCTGCCACGGACCAGCCAACAGCAGGCCAACGTCGGACAGCCGGTTCCTCGGTGGGCCCTCGCGCCCGGCGACGTCATCACCTTCTACCCCGGTGCGACGCACGTCGGCATCTACGCCGGATTCGGAATGGTGTTCAACGCCTACGGAGTTGGTGTTCCGACCGGACTGACGCCGCTGGCGGATCTGCCGATCAACAACATCCGCAGGTTCTAGAACCTGCACAGAACCTTCACAAGTCCTCCCAGGTTCATCCACGAGGGCCGAATACAGTCAGTTCCATGAGTCAGCGAAGAGTGCTCGTGGTCGACGACGAGGTCAGTATCTGCGAGTCCATCGCAGCGAGGCTGCGTGCCGAGGGCTACGACGTCGAGTTGGCATTTGACGGCCCCAGCGCTGTGACCCGCTGCGAGCAGATGGATGCCGACCTAGTGGTGCTCGACGTGATGATGCCGGGATTCGACGGCCTCGAAGTTTGCCGCCGCATCCAGGCCGTGCGCCCGGTGCCCGTGCTGATGTTGACCGCTCGTGCCGATGAAACCGACATGCTGATCGGTCTCGGCGTCGGGGCCGACGATTATCTGAGCAAGCCGTTCAGCATGCGTGTCCTCGTCGCCCGTGTTCAGGCATTGCTTCGGCGCGCTGATCGTGCGGAGCACGCTGCTCGCCCGGTGGCCGACTTGCTCGAGTTCGGCGACGTCGTGATCGACCTGACCGAACGTCGAGTGCGTCGTGATACGCAGGAAGTCCACCTGACTCGCACCGAATTCGATCTCATCGCCTACCTGGCGGAGCGGCCGCGAGCGGCGATCCCGCGGGAGTCGCTGCTCGAGGAGATCTGGGGCTGGGGTGAGGGAGCGGGTAGTCGGACCGTCGACAGCCACGTCAAGGCTCTACGACGCAAGCTCGGACCTTCCGTGATCCGGACCGTTCACGGCGTCGGGTACGCCTGGGACGTGCCGCGATGAGCGGCGTCGACCGACTCTTTGCACGGTGGCCGCGGCCGCTGGACCCGATGCGATCGTTCAAAGTGAAGGTCGGCCTCCTGGTTGTCGC
>NZ_LEKE01000029.1:0-2158 GCF_001029585.1 Rhodococcus sp. ARP2
CGCCCACGAAGACTCGACTGAATCGACGACGGCTGATCACCCGAGAAAACGTCCACTGTGGCGTGAGATTCTCATCCTCGTTGTCGTCGCACTTGTCCTGAGTGTTGTCATCCAGAACTTCGTCGGACGCATATTTCTGATCCCGTCGGAGTCCATGGAACCGACGCTTCACGGATGCACCGACTGCACGGGAGACAAGATTTTCGTCGACAGAATCAGCTATAGATTCGGGGATCCGCAACCTGGGGATGTGGTCGTGTTCAAGGGACCCGAATCCTGGAACGACGAGTATCAATCCATTCGGTCGGACAACTCCGTGGTCCGGGCACTTCAAGGACTCGGATCCATCGTCGGTTTGGTCCCGCCGGACGAGAACGATCTCGTGAAGCGGGTAATCGCGGTCGGTGGGCAAACCGTGCAGTGCCTGTCCGAGGAAGAGGGGCTTCGAGTGAACGACAAGCCGCTGACCGAGCCGTACATCGACAATCGCATTCCGGGCAACGGTACCTCTTGTCAAGGAAGGTATTTCGGGCCGGTCACGGTTCCCGACGGGAACCTGTGGGTGATGGGCGACAACCGCGCCCATTCGAAGGATTCACGTTTCCATCTCGATGACGAACGCAGCGGAACGGTGCCGATCGACAATGTCATCGGCAAGGTTCAATTGATCGTCCTTCCCTTCTCCCGGTGGGGCACCGTGGGCTCGTTCGATCCGCAGTGACAGATCGAATCAGCCAGTTAGCCCGCATCTTCGGACGGCATAGTCGACATGACTCCGCTTTCGGACGATCATCGAGCACATCTGTTGCCGAGGGTAGGAGAACCACATGCGTGCACGACGGATCACCGCCAATCTCAAAGTCGCCGATGTCGGAGCCGCCAAGAATTTCTACTCCGACTATCTCGGCCTGAGCACCGAAGAGTTCAACATGGGGTGGGTCGCTCGCTACACCTCTCCCGACACCGGCGCGAACGTACAACTCGTCACGCACGACGCCACTGCAGCCGAGGACTCGGTCATCTCCGTCCACACGGACGACGTCGACGGCGCCTACGAAGAGGCCCGAAGGCTCGGCTACGAAATCGTGCACCCCATTACGACCGAAGAGTGGGGTGTTCGCCGATTCCTCGTCCGGGCACCCGACGGCAACGTCGTCAACATCGTGCGACACCGGGACTGAGCACTGGAAAGACTCCATTCGACGTTTTAGGTCATTTGACCTAGAGTTGAGTGCATGACCGATTCATTGCAGTATTCAGCCGACGGCCCGATCCTCGTAGCAGGCGGATACGGAACCGTGGGCAGCGCCCTGACCGCCTTGCTCGCCCCCGACTTCCCACTACTCCTCACCGGACGCACCCCCGAGCGCGGCAACGAACTGGCCAGCCGTCACGGCGCTTCCGTTCGCCGCTGGGACCTCCTCGACCCGACGCTCTTCGACGCGTCCGTACGCGCGGTCGTGTCGACGGTCAACGATCCCCACGATCGTGTCCTGTCCGCCGCCGTCGAGGCCGGAATTCCCTACGTGGACATCACCCGCTGGACAACCCGCGTCGCTCGCGCCGCCACTCTGGCGGGTCAGAAGTCGCCGAGCGCACCGGTGTACCTGTCGTCTGGATGGATGGGCGGAGTCACCAATGTCGTCGCCGCAGCGCTGGCCGAGGAACTGGGTGGCGCGAGCACGATCGACGTCTCGATTCGCTACGACGTCAACGACATTGCCGGGCTCGACTCCGTCGACTTCATTGATCGTCTCGGCCAGGATTTCGAGGTGATGCAGCAAGGAAACCCGATCACCGTCAGCCCGTTGACGGATACACGCTGGGTCGACTTCCCCGGATCGCGCACCAAGGTCGGAAGAATCGACACTCCGGAACAATTCACGTTCCCCATGACCCTGGGCGCCGAAACTGCCAGCACTCGAATAGGTTTCAGTTCGCATGCATCCACAACTGCGCTGCTCGCCGCCAAGAAGGTGGGTCTGTTCCGTTGGGGTCGCGGCGACCGCTTCACACCGCTACGACGCGGACTCCTGTACTCGCCTGGCAAGGGCGGGAGCGCGCAAGTACGCATCGACGTCACCGGCCCGAGCGGCACGACAAGCGCAACAATCGTCGACCCGCAGGGCCAAGCTCACCTCACCGCGGTGGGCGGCGC
>NZ_LEKE01000009.1:0-2140 GCF_001029585.1 Rhodococcus sp. ARP2
TGACCACCGCGATGAGGAGAAAGGCGACGATCTCGAAATAGACGGTTCGGTTCTTCATCGCGTTCCTCCTTGCAGGGGTGTCGTGATCGGCAGTTCCCGATCGGAGGCGGGCAGAGGTGGCAGTGGCGGTGCGGCGCCCGGAATTATCTCGTTGAGCACCCCGGTCACGGTGCCCTCGACATCGACGTCGAGGTCGATGTTCACGTAATCACCTGGGCTGGCGCGCTCGAGGAGCACTCTCGCGTTGTCCAGGTTGGACATGGTCTCACTCAGAGTCGGGCCCATTGCCGAGAACTGGTCGAGGATGGGTGACAGTCGTCCGGTGATCTCGGAAATCTGGTCGGCCGACTGGTCGAGCACGGAATTGGTTGCGGTACTGAGCCGATCGGTTTCGTCGAGAAGATCGAGGAGCGGTTGTCGTTGGTCGGCGATCACGCCCAATGCGGGTGTGAGTGTTCGCAAGCCTTCGTCGATGGTGGCGCTCTCGTCACCGATCAGAGCGCTGAGCCGGTTCAGTGAATTCAGTGCCGAATTGATCGATTCCTTTCGGTCGTCAAGTGTTCCGAGAAAAGTGTCAAGGCGCGCAAGCAGATCGCGGATCGTCTCCTCCCTGCCGTCGAGAATCTGATCAGCCTCACTGACGATGTTCTTGACCTGCGCCAACCCGCTGCCGTTCAACAGAGTTCCGACGGCGCCGAGCAGTTGTGCGACATCGGGTCCGCGCACGGTCTCCGATCGCGCGATGGTGGAACCTGGTTCGAGCCTGGGGCCCGTTGGATCGACCGGAACTTCGAGGTTGACAAATGCGTCGCCGATCGGGGTGGACAGCTCGATCCGAGCGCGAGTGCCGACGGGTAGTTCGATGTCCGATTCAATTTCTGTATGTACTACGGCTGCAAATGTTTCCGCGCTCATCGACGTGACTCTGCCGACCACTGCCTGGCCGATCCGCACCTCGCCGCCGACGGGGAGTAATGACGCATCGACGAATTCCATGTTCAGCGGGTACGACTCTCCTGGCAGACCGCGCCCGAGGGGGAGGTGCTGGAAGTTGAGACTGCAGCCGGTCAACGGCGCCGCGATGACAAGTGCCACGACAACGCTCACCACGGACTTGTTCGACGCCATCAGTTGCCCCCACCGAGGATGCGTGCCAGGTCGGAGCTGCCTGCCGAAGGAAATTCGATGGGATTGACGATCCCAGGCCCGGTGCACAGCGGAATCGGCATCTTCTCGCACAGTTCTCGCGTCGTGTCGAACTGTGAGAGATCGGTGGCGACGTTCAGTCGCGCTCTGGCTCGACCTTCTTCGGTGACGAGGTTGGCGACGTTCTCGAATCCCGTTGGTGCCGTTTCGATGATCTCGCGCAGTTGGTCCTGTTTGGTCGCGACTGCACCGGCCAACTGTGCGAGCACACCCAGATCGGCGGTGACCGCCTCGCCGTGTTCGGCGAGTAGCGCTGAGACCTGTCCGAGCAACGTGGTCAGGGAATCGAGCGCCCCGCTGATGTCTTCTCGCTGGGTACTGAACGCGCGGGCGGTGACTGTCACCGAATTCGACAGCGAGTCGACCTTGGTCTGGTTGTCCGCGATCAACTGCACGAGGGTGTTCAGGTTCTTCACGAGTTCGGAGATGTCGGGACTTGCACCCGCCAGTACCGAACTAGCCTGTGAGATGGACCGAACGGCATCGTTGAATGCTTGCCCGTTGCCGTCCAACGCGTGGGCGCCTTCTCCGATGAGGTCACCGATCCCACCGCCGTCCGCGCCAGGGCCGAGCGCCACCGTCAGTTCGTTCACCGATGCGGTGAGCTGGTCCCATGTCAGAGGGGAGTGAGTTCGTTCGAGAGGGATCACTGCGCCGTCCGCGAGGAACTCACCGTCCTCGTAGCCGGGGCCGAGTTCGATCGTGCGGTCGCTGATGACCGAAGGAGACAGGACCCAGGCCTGCGCGTCGGCCGGTATGCGTGTTCCGGACGGCAGGCTCATCGCCACTCGTACCCGGGACCCTTCCGGCGTGACGCTCTCGACCCTCCCGCTGGGAACGCCCAGAATAGTCACCGTGTTTCCGGTGAAGATGGCGTCGGTCGAGGTGAATTCGGCAGTGAGAGTGAGTTGGTGTTCGTCACGCGTGACGAACA
>NZ_LEKE01000090.1:0-82370 GCF_001029585.1 Rhodococcus sp. ARP2
CCGCAACCCCCACACCATCCCAACCACCCACCACCAACCCACGCTCGGGCGCACCCAGAATCTCCGTATCACCCACTGGGGCAGTTGGATCCGATACGACGGACCGCAGTAGGCGGACGAAGCGCTCCCCGAATTCGGTGACTGTGGTGCGCTCGAAGATATCGGAGGCGTAGGTGAAGGCGGCGTCGAAACCCACCGGGATTCCGTCCTTGCCACGCTTTTCGGAGAGCGACAATTGCAAGTCAAATTTGGCGACACCGATGTCGACTGAAACAACATCGACACCGAGTCCTGGTAGTTCGAGGTGAGGATCTGCGGTGTTCTGAAATTCCAACAGAACCTGGAAGAGCGGTGAATGAGATGGTGAACGCTCCGGAGCAACTGCATCGACGACTCGCTCGAACGGCACCTCGGTTTGCCCGAACGCTGCCAGATCAACTTCGCGAGTTCGTGAAAGGATTTCCTCGAAAGTCGCGGCGGTATCAACGGCGGTTCGCAGGACGACCGTGTTGACGAACATCCCGACCAGATCGTCGAGGACTTGCTCGGCGCGCCCTCCTACCGGAGTGCCGATCGCTATGTCCGGCGAGGCGCTCAGCCGTGCCAACAGAACGGCCAGCACTGCGTGCATCACCATGAACGGTGTCGCGTTGTGATTCCGAGCGAGTTCGAGGAGGTCACTGTGCACGTCTGCGGGCACCGAGAATCGGACCGATTCACCGCGCATGGATCGTTCCGCCGGCCTCGGTCGATCCAGCGGAAGGTCGATCACGTCAGGTAGACCGGACAGGGTGGACGTCCAGTAGTCCAACTGCTTCGCCTGGAGCGTGTCCGGATCGGCGTCACTGCCGAGCAGTTCGATCTGCCATTGGCTGTAGTCGGCGTACTGCACAGGCAAAGGCGGCCAGTCCGGTGCCCGACCGGCAGCCCGCGCCGCGTAGGCGCGGGTCAGGTCGCGGGCCAGCGGCTCGAGTGATGCTCCATCCGCCGAAATATGGTGAACCACCAACGCGAGGACGTGAACGTCCCGAGTGATTCGAAAAAGGGAGCCGCGCACGGGCACGTTCGCGCTCACGTCGAACCCCTCGCGAGCGAGATCGGCGACGCGCCTGTCCAAGGCTTCCTCGTCAACGGATACTTCCCACGCCATCTCCGACGTCACACGTTCCGAAGGAACCACGACCTGATGTGGACCGTCGACCGACGCCGGGTAGACGGTGCGAAGCGATTCATGTCGATCGACAACATCTCCCATCGCGAGTTTCAGCGCAGCCACATCCAACGCCCCTGACAGTCGGACCACCATCGGGATGTTGTAGGCCGGGGACGACGTGTCGAACTGATTGACAAACCACAGGCGTTGTTGCGCCAGAGACACCGGAATCTTGTCCCTGTACGAATGTGCCTGCAGGATTGGACGCTTCGAACGCGAGGGATCAACGCCGGAGGACTTCGCGTCACGCACGTGGAGAGCCAGTGATTCGATCGTCGGTGCTTCGAACAAAGTCCGCACCCCGAAATCGATTGCTTCAGCGGCATTGACTCGTGCGATCAGCTTTGTGGCGATCAGTGAGTTCCCACCCAGCTCGAAGAAGTCGTCACCCGCACCCACCGCCTCAGCACCTAGAACGTCGACAAAAATCTCGGCCAGCAGTAGTTCTTCGGCGCCCTCGGGCGGGCGAAAGTTGTCCGACCGAGCATCGAACCGAGGTGCCGGTAAGGCAGCGCGATCGACCTTTCCCGATGGAGTTACCGGCAACTCGTCGAGAAGAACAAAGGCCGCAGGAACCATGTACGACGGCACACGGCTCGCGGCGTACTGCGTCAGATCGGCCGTCGAGAGCGCACTTCCGCCGGCAGGCACGACGTACGTGGTAATCATCGTTGTACCGGAGGGAGCCGCACGCGCCACGGTAACTGCATTCTCGACCTGCGGACACGACTGCACGACGCTGTCGATTTCCCCGAGCTCGATACGGAATCCGCGAACTTTCACCTGGAAATCGCTGCGACCGACGTACTCGAGTGCACGGCCACGGCGCCGCCGCACCAAGTCCCCCGTTCGATACATCCGCCGGCCCGGGAGACCGAACGGGTCGGCCACGAATCGTCCTGCGGTCAACGCATACTTCCGGTGATATCCACGTGCGAGCGCGTCTCCCGAGATGTACAGCTCGCCCACGACACCGTCGGGGACGGGGTGCAATCGCTGATCGAGCACGATCTCCTCGAAACCGCGGAGCGGACCGCCCACTGTGATGTTCTCCGACGACACCATCGGCTCGCCGATGTTCGACATGACGGTGGTCTCGGTCGGCCCGTAGGCATTGCACAGCCGTCGGCCGGGAGCCCACCGCTGCACAAGATCCGGCGGACAGGCCTCACCACCGACCACCACGTCGCCGAAGTCCGAAAGGCCCTCGGGCGAAACTGTTCCGAGCGCCGCAGTAGTGACAAAACCATGCGTGACACGCTGGGATTCGAGGAAGCGAGACAGCTCGTCACCGCCGTAGATCGTGCTCGGTGCAATCACCATGGTCGCTCCGGCCCCGAAAGCCAGCAGGTATTCGAAAATCGAGGCGTCGAAACTCGGGGTCGAGAAGTGCAATGTTCGCGCATCCTGGGTCGCACCGAACCGCGAACGCTGTTCGGCAGCAAGCGCTTCCAGTCCGCGATGCGAGACCGTCACCCCCTTGGGGAGTCCGGTGGAACCCGAAGTGTAGATCACGTATGCGGGATTGTCGGGCCGGATCGGGTGCACCCGATCGACATCGGAGATGGAGCGCACAGACAGCTGTGCAAGTCGGCCACGGAACTCAGCGTCGTCGATTGCTATCCAGGAAATCGAATCCGGCAAACGATGAAGTTCGGAAACGACCGTGAGCCCCAGTACGGCGCCGGAATCGTTCAGCATGAAGCGAACACGTTCACCCGGATAGGTCGGATCCACCGGCACGAATGCCGCGCCGGCTTTGGTCACCGCCAACATCGCGACAACCGATTCGATCGAACGCGTCAAACCCAGCGCCACACTGTTTTCCGGACCGATGCCGCGGTCGATCAAGACTCGGGCCAACTTCGACGAACGCTCGTCGAGTTCTCGATACGTCAACTCGCCATCGAGATACGACAGGGCCACGCCGTCGGGGTGTGTGCGCGCCGCACCGTCGAACAGTTCGGCCAGGGTGCGGTGCGAAGCGCGAGGGTCACTGCGGACAGGCTGCATCGCGGATCGCTCGTCGTCGGACAAGATGTCGATGTCGCCGACCATCGTTGCCGGATCTGTGGTGACGGATTCCAGGACGCGCGCGAACCGCAAACCGAGACCACGTACCGTCTCGGCGTCGAACAGGTCGGTGGCAAACGCGAGCGTCACCGTGATTCCGGACGGCGTACCCACCTCGTCGAACAGTTCGACTGCAGACACTCCGAGATCGAAGCGGCCGAGGTCGGGAGGGTGCTCGTCAGCGCTGGCGACGGACTCGAACGTCACCTGTACAACCGGCGCATACGCAGGTACATCCTCCACCTCGAGCGACTCCGCCACCTGCTCGAGCCGTATCCCACTGTGCGGCAGCGCATTACTTCGAACCTCGACGACACTGCCCAAGAGCGCCGTGAACGGCGTCTCCAGATCGATGCGACTCCGGATGGCAACGATGTTCGCGTCGGATCCCGTCGGCGTACCGATTACCACGTCCGAAGCCCCGGACAATCGGCTCACCACTAGCGCGAAGCCCGTATGTAGGACCGCGCGTGTGTCCGTCCCGAGATCACTTGCCATTTCTGTAATCCGCGCGTGGGTGTCTGCGGCGATCACGACCTCAACCTGTGCACTGTCCAGCGATTGCGTTGCAGGCCTGGGTCGATCGAAGGGAAGTTGCAACAGTTCGGGCGCCCCGGTGAGCTCATGTCTCCAATACTCGAGGTGCCGCACTTCGCGTTGTCGTCGCTCGCCCTCCCGGGCCGTCGGGCCGTGAATGTCTGCGAGTTCGGCACCGGAATCAGACGCGATCAACTCTTCCAGCAAGCCGACAAAATTCCGGTGGTGCTCGCGTAAACCCGCCTCCTCGTATCGGATCGGGTTTGCCCGGAAGTCGACACGCAGCCTGTCGCCACTCGGATACACGTTGACCAGAAGGTCTTCCACCGGCCCGGAGGTGACGATGTGATACTCCCCAACCACCTCGCCCAACTGCACCTCCTGGCGAAACAGCATGACGTTGACCATGGGCCCGGCATATGAGTCTTCGCCTTCCAGACCGCTCGTCATACCTGCGTCCCGACGGATGTCGTCGAGGCTGCAGCGCTGGTGCCGCAATGCACCCATGAGCTCATGCTGGACCTGGGCGAAGAGTTCACCGACGGTGTCGACGGCTGCGACACTGATGAGCAGCGGCGCGACGTTCACCATCATGCCGCCCGAGTCCCGCAACACCGCCGTAGTCCGTCCGGACATCGGAACATGAATCTGGACAGTCTCTTTCGCCGTCATTCGCGAGAGGTACAACGCGAGCGCAGCGATGACCGTTGCAGCGTGGTTCTCGGATTCGTGGAGAAGGGCACAGCTCCGGTCCGACATCAGTGTGCTTTCGAGTCGGCTCTCGATGTGTGCGGGCCCAGAAGCCTCCGCCAAGCTGGATCCGGCACCGACTGTATTGCGCCCTGCCCAGTACTCACGGTCGGCAGCGAATCGATCCGACTGTCTGTACCGCTCGTCGATGTCGTACAGCGTGCGCAGTGTCGCGGCACGACTCGGCTGCAGATCATTTCTCGCCGCCGAGGCCGAGTACCGATGCGCAATGCGGTTCATCATGGTCATGGCACCGAAACCGTCGAGCGCGACATGATGGATACGGCTGTACCACAGATAGTGCGCGTCACCCACGCGCAGCACAGCGGTCGCAACGATTCCGTCGACTGCCAGGTCGAGCTGCGTCCGGCAATCTCGACGCATCCACTCGAGCGCAGCCTCGAAGGGATCCTCGGTCCAGCGGAAGTCGACCAAACCGACCGAGATTTCGGCCTTCTCGTCCACGTACTGCATCGGCTGACCATCGACCTCGATCACTTTGAGCATGGGAGATTGAAACTCGTAAGCACCTGCCCGCGTTTCGCGATCCAGTAATTCGACGTCGAGTTCGCCGCGCAACTCCACGTAGTGCGCTATCAGAATCGGGACTTCGGGATCGAATTGCTGAGCGAACCAGGTTGCCCGTTGGGCGGCCGAGAGCGGAAAGAGGGTCTCATCGAAAGGGTCGGTCCGTCTTACCTCGAGAGGTTTCACAGCGCCCCGCCCCGCATGATCTCCGCGGCCGCCGAGTGCGTAGCCGCGTCCGAATCAACAGCGCGAAAGCAAGAGGCTGATCGCGCCTCTCAAGCAGTCGTACCCAGAATCGGCAAGCACATGCACGGACCACCAGGCGATGTCACGTACGTATCGCTCATGTTTCACGTGCCCGATATGCACTAAAAGTGTGAATGTGTCCCGTCACCTCGGTAATGTCCCACTCCGAGACGACACATCCCCCGAGGGGAGCAGGCGCATGGACATCACCACCATTACCGACGTGATACGCCGACCACCGGATCGCCCAGGGGACGTGTGGCGTCCCGGCGACGCCTGGCTCGCGGGAGGAACGTGGCTGTTCTCAGCGGAACAACCCGACACACGTCGACTGGTCGACCTCACCGCGCTCGGTTGGACACCACTGGAGGTCGGCGCGACTCATTTCAGTGTCGGAGCTACGTGCACCGTTGCCGAACTGTATGCGTTTGTCCCGCCGGACAATTGGCGTGCGAGTCCGCTTATTCGCGTCAGCTGCGAGTACTTCCTCTCGTCTTTCAAGGTGTGGAATTCGGCCACCGTAGGCGGCAACATCTGTATGTCGCTTCCCGCCGGACCGATGATCACCCTGGCAGTTGCACTCGAGGCTACTTTCACGCTGTGGGCCACCGCCGGAACAGTGAGAACCGTCGACGCGTGCGACTTCGTGACCGGTGACCACCAGAATGTCCTGGAGCCGGGCGAAGTTCTTCGGAGCATCGAGTTCCCGGTGCACGCGCTCACCAAACGCCACGCCCACCGCCGCTTCAGTCTCACGCACCTCGGCCGTTCGACGATCTTCATGATCGCGACGCAGACTCCGGGAGCCGACGACTTTCACCTCACCATCACCGCCGGCACTACGCATCCGATCCGGCTGACGTTCGACACGATGCCGGACGAGCACTCTCTGCGACGAGCTGTCGACTCCATTTCGGCCGACAGTTGGTTCGACGATCCCAACGGAACCCCCGACCACCGCCTGCACCTCGCCCGTCACTACGCCGACGAGCTCCGAATCGAACTCACGGGGAGCCAGTCATGAGCTACACGGTGAACGACCGGAAGTTCGACGAGGAACCGTTCCCGGGGCAGTGTCTCCGGACGTTTCTTCGACACCTCGGACACCACGGGGTGAAGAAGGGTTGCGACGGCGGGGACTGCGGGGCGTGCACAGTGTGGCTCGACGGAGCGCCGATACACAGCTGCATCACGCCCGCCTTTCGCGCCGACGGTCGCGCGGTGACCACGATCGAGGGACTCGGTACGCCCGAAGATCTCCATCCGATTCAGCAACAGTTCCGGGATGCACCCGGCTTTCAGTGTGGGTTCTGCACCGCCGGAATGATCATGACCTCCGCGGCGCTCACCGACGCGCAGAAAGAAGACTTACCGCGAGCGCTCAAGGGAAACCTGTGCCGCTGCACCGGTTACCGATCCATCGAAGACGCGGTCAACGGTGTCGGCGCTGTCGAAGTTGCCCTCCCCGGACAGGCGGTCGGGACCAGCGTCGGGGCGCCGGCGGCCACCGACGTCGTGACCGGCCGAGCCGAATACACTATGGACACCGCGATCGACGGCATGCTGCACCTGAAAGTGCTGCACTCGCCCCACTCGCATGCACGCATCACCTCCATCGACACCACCGAGGCGCTCGCCGTCCCCGGTGTCCATCGCGTGTACACCTGGAAAGACGTGCCGCGCAAGCTCTTTACAACGGCAATTCATACCGACCACCTTGTTGATCCGGACGACACGTACATCCTCGACAACGTCGTGCGGTTCGTGGGTCAGCGGGTGGTGGCCGTCCTCGCCGACTCCGTCGTCGCTGCGGAAGAAGGCCGTCGGAAGGTGAAGGTCGATTACGAGATCCTGCCTTCCGTGTTCGATCCGGAAGAGGCCATGGCCGACGGCGCTCCAGCCCTGCACGGATCCGACGATCCCTTTGTTCGAGATCCCGAGCACAACATCCTGCTCGAACTTCACGGTCACGTGGGCGACGTCGAGGCCGGGTTCGCCGAGGCCGACGTCATCCACGAAGGCACCTACTTCTCGCCGCGAGTGCAGCACGCACATCTCGAGACGCACGGTTCGATTTCATGGATGGAAGACGGACGCCTTCACGTTCGCACGAGTTCGCAGTCCCCCTCCATCGCCAAGGTCAAACTCGCCCATCTCTTCGACCTCCGCCCGGATCAGCTGCGCGTGTTCTGCAAACGCGTGGGCGGCGGGTTCGGAGGAAAACAGGAAGTGATCAGCGAAGATCTGGTGGCGCTCGCCACCCTGGACACCGGTCGTCCCGTCTGCCTCGAATTCACCCGAGAAGAAGAGTTCACCACCGCGTCACCGCGTCATCCGATGAAACTCACAATCAAGCTCGGAGCAAAGTCGGACGGGACACTCACCGCGTTCCACTATCGCAACGTCTCGAACACCGGTGCATACGGAAACCACGGCGGAGAGACACTCTTTGCCGGCGGCGCGGCAGTCTCGCTCTATCGCTGTGCGAACAAGAAGTTCGATGCGTATTCCGTGTACACCAATAACGTCCCGAGCGGCGCTTTGCGTGGGTACGGGATGACTCAACCGGCCTTTGCCGTGGAATCGGCCATGACCGAATTGGCCATCGCGCTGAACATGGATCCGCTCGAACTGCGTCGACGCAATATCGTCCGACCGGGCGATTCGCTCGTCGCACTCGAAGACGGCCCAGACGACGTGATCTTCACCGAAGACGGACTGGGGCAATGCATCGATCTGATCGACGCGGCATTGAAGCGCCAACCGGTTCCCTCGCTCGGAGACGATTGGCTGATCGGCACCGGTACCGCCAGTTCACTACATGAGACCGCGCCACCCACCGAGCACATTTCCGAGGCTTGGCTCACCCTCGGCGAAGACTGTGTATACGAACTTGCCATCGGCACAGTCGAATTCGGTGAGGGAACTTCTACGGCCCACGTGCAGATCGCCGCGAATCAGCTGGGCACAACACCGTCACGTGTACGAATCATTCAGTCGGACACCGACCGAACCGGTTTCGACACAGGCGCTTTCGCCAGCGCCGGCCTGTTTGTCGCTGGGAACGCGGTACTTCGCGCGTCGAATGCGCTCCGCGATCGACTACTGGCCTTCGCCGCACATCACACCGGCGTCTCGATTGACCTGTGCTCGATGGACGACGACAAGATCATCTGCGGTAGTACTCGATTAACACTGCAAGAGTTACTCGAGGCTGCACGCCCGCGCGGGATCCGATTCACCGAAGCACGGAAAGCGTACGGGTCGCCGCGCAGCGTGGTGTCCAACACTCATGGCTTCCGGATCGCCGTCCATCGCATCACCGGCGAGATCCGCATCCTCTACAGTGTCCAAGCCACCGACGCTGGGGTGATCATCAATCCGGCGCAGGTGCGGGGACAGATCGAAGGTGGCGTCGCCCAGGGCATCGGCTTCGCACTCACCGAGAACTTCCACGTAGACGCGAACGGCGCGATGATGAACCCGAATCTACGTAACTACCGGATCCCGACCTATGCAGATGTCCCACGCACCGAGGTGATCCTCGTCGAGTCATCAGACTCCGTCGGCCCACTCCGCTCCAAGGGCATGGCGGAGTGCTGCATCAATCCGGTTGCCCCTGCTTTGGCGAACGCACTGCAGGATGCCACCGGGTCACGATTCCGGTCACTACCGCTCACCCCGGAACGCATCTACTCAGGCCTGAACCGATGACCGCGAACACGTCGGCGGACAGCGCGGCGACGGTCATCATCGGCCAGCGAGTGCGTGCCGGACTGGAGAAAGAATTCGAGGTCTGGCAGAAAGACCTCAACCGGGCAGCCGCAGATTATGCAGGCTTCCTCGGGGCAGAAATCGCGGCTCCGACGCCCACCCAACCTGATTGGGTGATCGTGTACCGATTCGACTCCATCGCTCATGTTCAGGCGTGGATCAACAGCGCGACGAGGCAGGACTACCTCGACAGCGGTCGTCAGTTCTTCGACGGCCCGGCCACGCAGCAGGTAGTGAGCGGCGGGATCAGGCCTCCGGACCCACTGCTGACTGTCGTAGTGACGCACCGAGTAGGTGACGACAGTATCGACGAGTTCCTTGCCTGGCAGGATCGCCTTCGTGAGGTGGAGAGTGCTTTCGACGGATTCCGCGGCACCGAACTGTTTCGCCCAGTCGACGGTGTGCAGGATGAGTGGACCCTGCTGTATCGCTTCGACAATGCTGCCCATCTCGACACGTGGCTGACTTCCCCTGAGCGACAACAGCTTCTCGCCGAGGGTCGCAAGTTCCACGACTTCGAACTGCGAACCGTGGACAATTCGTTCGGCAGTTGGTTTGCCTTCGACGAGAACGGAAACGAGGCCCCTCCACCTTCGGAGACAAAAACCTCGATCGCGGTCTGGGTCGGTCTCTACCCGACTGTCGTCTTGCTAACTTTGGCGCTGTCACCGCTGAAGCTGCCACTCTGGCTCGGATTGTTGATCGGCAACCTGTTGTCGAGCTTCATCATGAGCTTCTTCACGATGCCGTACTACGTGAATCGGCTCCTGCACCGTTGGCTGCGTCCACCTCCAGGGATTCCTGTCGCAAAAATCAACGCGCAAGGGGTGGCGATCGTCGCTGCGGTGACCTTGTTCTGGGTGGTCGTCTTCTACCTGGTGACTACTCAGTTCTGGTCGCTGCCCTGAGCTCTCCAGAACGCGAAATGCCAGCGTATGCACCGGGGCATGATTCTTCCCCGGTGCATACGCTGGCATTTCCAGTTATGGCCGTTCAGGCGGCCGTCGGTGGGCTGTTCCCGCCGATCGGATGCTGATACGGATCAACGGACATCGGTGGATAGAACACCGACTTCCGATCCGGGCCGATCTCGACCCGCCATTCGGTGTGGTGCAGTGTCCGATGATGGTGACCGCACAACAAGATCAGATTGTCGAGATCTGTTGGGCCACCATCATTCCAATGAACAATATGGTGAGCATCGCACCACCCCGACGGAGTCCCGCACCCCGGAAACGCACACCCGCCATCCCGAACCGCCAACGCCCGCCGCTGCGGCACCGTCGCCGTTCTCGCTTCCTTACCGCAGTCGAGCGGAACACCATTCTCATCCAACAAAATCCGCGTCACGGTGCAGTCGCAGGCGAGCATCCGGGCGGTGTCGATACTGATCGGGCCCACCCAATCCGTCCACGCAAATCCCAGCTCCTCGGTGGACGGCAACAGGTCTTTCAGAACTTTAAGGTCCGTCATGTCTTTCGCGGACGCGGTGACCGTGATGTGTGGTTTCACGCCGCCTTCGATCGGACCCAACCCCGCCCGCTCATAACGGCGCAACAATTCACAAAACCCGTCCGCACGCCGTAATGCCGGAGTACGCGTGTCCTTGACACCGTCCTTCTCCGGTGTCGGAGCGGACAGGCTCGACAACAAGGTGATCAGACGGGCCCCGTTAACAGCATCTAGGTCGCCCTTCACGGTCACCCGCCCGTACAAGCTTTTCGAGGCGTAGAACTCATTACGTTCGGAATCCTCACCGACCGGAACACCGTCCTCGCGTTTTCCGTACTGCTTCTCGATCCGCCGAATCGCTGCCCGCACCGCATCACAATCCGCGATGTTCTTCGACGCCAACCCGAGCAGAATCCCGCGGGCCTTGTCCACATCCGCCAGGGTCATGTTCTTCGGTGGATGCTGACAAAACGACGCCACCTGCCGGGCTTTCAACGCATCCACGTCACCCCGATGAAACGCATCGCCGACAACGGGTTCGAGCATCAGCAACCGCGCCAACCCGACCAGCAGACTGCACTCACCGATCTCGAGATTCGTCGAACCGTGCAACCACTGCGCGATCGCCCGAAAACCCTTCCCGCCGAGAACCTCACGGGAAAACATTTCCACGATCAACAACACCAACCGCGACTGCAACTCGTGCCGGACACGCACCAGATCCAGAACCTCACCCTTGAGATCCTCACCATCCAGCTGCCGTGCTTCCCGACTGACCATGCTCAAATTTTAATCGAACACACTTTCGACAACCAGAGACAAAACGGACGACTTTCAGAATCTCATACTCTAGATGTGCAGACAGTTGCTCGGTGCCGAGGTGACCGAAACCCGTCCATCTTGCGTTCGTCTACCAGCGAACAACCTAGATATATAGGGCTATTCGGAGGAGAGCCGTACTCGTGACGGCCATGAAATCACATCGTTCGGACGAATCAGACGTCACTGCTTCAGATGACCTACTCCCCGGCTCATTGGATCAGCGTTCGGCTTATCGACTTGAGCAGGAAAATCACCAAGATCACCAGACTCCAGAGCAGGGCTGTACCAATGAACATCAGTAGACAACCCCACCCCCAACCACTGGAATAGTTCTCGTACCTCATGGCGAGGCCTTCAACGTCTCCGTGCGGGCCGACCGCATACCTTGGAGCGGAGAGTTCACGCTTTCTGCTTCAGAGACGCACCTTTCGCGACGCATCCACAGGATATTTATACGCGCATTCACGGGTGAGGTTGACCCCGACATACTTGCGAAAAACCTTGTTTCAGAAAACTTTAGCTCTAGAGGATACCTGGCAGCAATCGATACCGACTGCTACCGATACATCCATCGACGCCAGTATCGAGTCGGCCGAGCGCATCGTGTTTCAATGACTCGCGCCGAAGTCATCCACTGTCGGACGAGCGGCAGCAAACGTCGCGGTCTGGCATTGCTCGCTTACTCGATCAAAATCTTGGTGATCATCACTCGTTCCCGTCCGGAAGGGGAACCGACCAGACGAGAGTTGTACCGCCGCCCTCACGGGACTGTGCGTCAAAGGTCCCACCCAAGGCGAATGCTCGCTCGCACAGGTTCTTCAGCCCGCGCCGATGTGCACCTGGTGGCAAGCCGATTCCGTCATCGGCGATCGTGACGGTCAATGAATCGTGCACATCTATGACGATCGCTACGGTGGACGCCTGCGCGTGTCGGACCACATTGCTGAGCGCCTCTCGCACCACCGCCTCAGCTTGCTCCCCCAGAGACGGATCGACGACAGACAGTGGGCCCCTTACTTGGACCGTCACCCGCAGATCGGTGTCAGCGCTCGTCTCGGCGACAACTTGGTTCAGGCGACTCCGAAGTGAAGGGGCGCCGTCCTCGGTCGCATGCAAGTCGAAGATGGCACGGCGAATGTCCTGAATGATGTCCTGCAAGTCGTCGATGGTCCCACTGAGCCTTTGATGTACTTCAGGAGCCCGCGTCCGCTGGAGCGTGCCTTGAACAGACAATCCGACAGCAAAGATTCGCTGAATCACGTGATCGTGAAGATCACGCGCGATCCGATCACGGTCAGCAAGTATGTCGAGTTCTGCCATTCGCCGTTGATTGTCTGCCAGCCGCAGCGCAACAGCCCCTTGATCGGCAAAGGCCGACATGGACGCCAACTGATCCGCTCCGTATTGCTCCGCCCCACGCAATTTCAATACCGCCAGGACTCCTCGAACCTGTTGTCCGTCTCGAAGTGGCAGCACGATCGCAGGTCCGTATTCATGTCCCTCACCGAACCCCGGATCGAATTCCAATGACTCCGTCACAATCGGAAATTTGTTCCGGTAGACCGCGCCCGATGTGGAGAAGTCCAACGGAATTCCGTGTCCGACCAAGGTTTCGGAATCAAGCCCGCTCGCGACAGTGACCACCAACTCGGCGGTCGCTACTCCCGTCAGCTCAGGATCCGGAGGTACCGCCAGAAATGCGCAGTCAGATGAAGTGAGTGACAACGACTTGTCTGCGATCAGTTGGAGAACCCCGAGCGCATCGGCGCCGGCCAACAATGCTGTCGTTACCTCGCCGGTCGCGAGCAGCCATTCTTGTTTCATTTTCGTCAGGGCGTACAGCTGGGAGTTGTCGATCGCGATGCTGGCGGCCGATGCGAGCGCGAGAACGATCATCTCGTCGTGCGCGGTGAAAGCTCGCCCGTTCGTCTTCTCGGTGAGGTAGAGATTGCCGAACACCTGGCCACGAGTCTGTATCGGTACGCCGAGAAAGGTTTTCATCGGCGGATGATGGTCAGGGAAACCCACGGAGGCCTCATGTTTCGACAGATCATCCAACCGCAGCGGCTTCGGATCAGAGATCAGGGCGCCGAGCACACCGCGTCCGCGGGGAAGGTCACCGATCAGTTCCCGCCCGGTCTCGTCGATTCCTTCGTAGACGAATTGCTTCAGTTCCTCACTGTCGCCGACCACTCCGAGCGCACCGAACTTGGCATCGACCAACGCGATAGCCGATTTGACGATCGTACGCAGAGTCGTATCCAAGTCGAGTCCTGCCGAGACCGCCAGTAGAGCTTCGAGAAGTCCGTCGACATGAATGCGTTCGCCGGACGGCACGCCGAAGTCGTTCGGTACCATTCCGGCATGAGCCTCAGAACCCGGCTCGGAGTGAGTCATGGCTGCGGAAGGTGCTCGTGCATCTTCGTTGCCAGTATCGCCGCTTGAGTTCTGCGCTCCACGCCAAGTTTGCTCAACAAACGGGAAACGTAATTCTTCACGGTCTTCTCCGCCAAAAACATTCGCGCCGCAATCTGTCGATTCGTCAGGCCTTCACCAAGTAATCCCAGCAATACGCGCTCCTGCTGGCTCAGTTCCTCGAATGGGCCGTTCTTGTCAGCCGCATCGGTACGCAATTTCGCCATCAACGCCGCAGCAGCTCTGTTGTCGAGCAACGATTTCCCCGCGCCGACATCTCGCACCGCCCTGGCCAAGTCCAGTCCCTTGATGTCCTTGACCACGTAGCCACTGGCACCGGCCAGTATCGCATCGAGCATCGCCTGATCGTCTTCGAACGAGGTGAGGATGAGGCATCGCAATGCAGGCAACTTCGACAACAACTCGCGACACAGTTCGATCCCGTTTCCATCCGGAAGCCGAACATCGAGAACAGCCACGTCTGGTTTCAGAGCAGGTATTCGTGCCATCGCGTGGGCATAATTCGACGCCTCCCCTACTACCCTCAGCCCCGGGTCTCCCTCGAGTAACTCCACGAGGCCACGGCGCACAACCTCGTGATCGTCCACCAGAAATACGTCGGTCATGTGATCATCCGTCCTCACCTCACGCAGCACGCACTCAACGACTACCCATAGCCCGACGAACGAATCAGCGAACGCGGACGTCACTGCACCTAAAGGCTGTTGCCCGACACGTTCGTCACGTCACGGTAAGGACCTCGGACATCGACCTACGAGTGGTCATGACGGGTGGAGTGCCGCCAGGCGCGCGCCCGATACGAACCAGCATCTGAGGAACGCCGA
Source organism: Rhodococcus sp. ARP2 (assembly GCF_001029585.1). Taxonomy (NCBI): domain Bacteria; kingdom Bacillati; phylum Actinomycetota; class Actinomycetes; order Mycobacteriales; family Nocardiaceae; genus Rhodococcus; species Rhodococcus sp. ARP2. The sequence continues at coordinate 14,656 of NZ_LEKE01000090.1, forward strand.
CTTCCGGCACCAACCGGTTGAGCAGAGCACGACTGCCAGGCACTTCGGTCATGTGTGACAGTGGGCAAGTCGCCGCGCCCCGAACCGTCGCTTCGAGCAGTATCGACGAGAGCACCTGACCACACCGCAGCCAGTCGCGCCGGGTGTCAGTGGTTGTGCCAATTGCCAATACCGTCGATTCGTCGATTGCGCCTTGGTCCCCCATCGCGGCATTACGGCGAGCGGGAAAAGTCCGGGCGATGGGGACGCTGCCACCACCGGAAACAAGCGAAGTCTCCGGAATTCCGCCCGAGGACATGGAATGTCCAGCCCACCAATGCAACTCCGCTTGATACTCGGAGTCGTATCGGCGAGCAGCGGCCGACGCTTCGGTTGCGCGAAGCAGACCGGCTCGTTGATCCGAGTCCAGTACCGTTACGCCGATGTCGAGTTTGCGACCTACTTCCGCCACACAGTCGGTCAGCTCGTCGATTGCGTCGAACAACCCGAAAGCGCGGCGGTCGGTGCGCCGCCGACGTATCGCGGCGAGCATGTCGAAGTCGTGCGAGCGCGGCCGCGCATCGTGTCGAAACTCGACCGTGGCAAATAGATTCGGGGAGACTCCGCGGTCTTCGTAGTGAATGTCGGCACTCCAACGTAGCCCCAGCAGGCCCACTCGGAGGTGATCGAGTGCGGCGCCGCAACTGATATGCAGTTGCCGTCCGGTCGGGTCAGCTGCCCGGAGAAGTCTACGGTGATCGCCGAACAGCTGTAACCGCCCGTCGGTGTACGTCCACCGCCACGGTTGGCTGTTGTGCAAGGACGGCGCCCGACACGCGAGATCGACGGCGAGCTGTACGACACTCGAATCCGGTTTGGTGAGGTTCATGTCTCCTCCGATCTCAGCGGCCCGGAGTCGTACGTGCCGCTCTCAGTAGTAGCGTCGCAGGGTCGTCCGCTCTGCATAAGTGCCAATGGTCACCGCAACGCCGGCCCTGTGAAGGTCGGCCCAATCCGACTGGTGACACCGAAAATGACTTTCTCCTCTGCCATCGGCAGCCTCGGTCACGAAGGATTCGGTCACGGCCAGTTGACATCCGTTCCGACGAGAAGGAGATCAGTTGTGAAAATCAATCCACCCGTTGTTGTCGGGTATGACGGATCTTCGCAGTCACGGGACGCAGTGTGGTGGGGAGCTCACGAATCCGCCCTCCGAGCTGCGCCCTTACTCCTGCTGACGACGATGTTCACTCCCACCACCTATGGCGTACCCATCGGGATGCCGGCCTTCTATTTCGACGAACAAGAAGCAGCCGCCAAAAAACGACTTGCCGAGGCCACCGAACTGGCGAAACAAGCGATCGGCGAACGAACAGTCCAGATCGACGTCGAATTGGCTTCGGATCCACCCATACCGGTGCTCCGTGAAATCTCCAAGACTGCCCGGGTCATCGTCGTCGGAAGCCGCGGACACGGTGAATACACCGGAGGTCTCCTGGGTTCGGTGAGTTCGTCGCTGGCAGTGCATTCACTGTGCCCGGTCGCCGTCGTCCGAGGACTCGGCGGCGACGAGGACGTCTCCGTTCGCCCTGTAGTAGTCGGGGTCGACGGCAGCGTCCACAGCGAACCAGCCATCGCAACTGCCTTCGAGGAAGCGTCACTACGTGGCGTCGAGTTGGTCGCCGTCCATGCCTGGTCGGACGTAGTTCTCGACGTTGTCTTCTCGAAGTTTCGGGAGGTCGATTGGCGAGCCCGCCAAGACACCGAACGCGCACTGCTCGCCGAGAGCCTGGCCGGATTCGGTGATCGTTACCCCGATGTTCCAGTAAATACTGTCGTAGTCAAGGACAAGCCGGGTCAAAATCTCGTCCACCACACCGAGCGGGCACAGTTGGTAGTTCTGGGACGCCGCGGCCGCGGCGGATTCAGCGGCATGCTTCTCGGGAGCACCTGTCGAGAGGTCCTCCACGACGCGCACTGTCCGGTGTTGGTCGTCAACAGCCATCGATGATCGAGATGACACCCCGCACGCCCTCCGACGAGTGGATGATGTCGTGGCATGTCGACGCCCCCGGTTCGCTCGGGACGCATCCTCTTGTAAGGCGACTGGTCCCCCGCCCGGAAATCGGCGCGAATGAACTACTTGTTCGTGTTCTCGCGTGCGGAGTGTGCCGCACCGACCTCCACGTCGCCGTAGGCGACCTTCCTGTTCACCGACGCAATGTCGTACCGGGTCACGAAGTTGTCGGACTCGTCGAGGCGGTCGGGACGGCTGTCGACGCCTTCAAGCCCGGTAATCGTGTGGGGATTCCGTGGCTTCACTCGACGTGCGGTGTATGTCGCTACTGCCTACGCGGCGCTGAGAACTTGTGCCCGAACTCCACCTATACCGGCTGGGATGTCAACGGTGGATTTGCCGAATATACTTCTATATCAGAAGGATTCGCACTCAAACTCCCGTCTGGGTATACGGACAACGAACTCGCACCGCTACTCTGTGCGGGAATCATCGGATTCCGTGCGCTCGAGCGTGCCGACCTGCCGGAAGGTGGGCGGCTGGGAGTTTACGGTTTCGGCGCAAGTGCACACCTTGCGACGCAGGTCGCACTTGCTCGAGGCGCACAGGTGCATGTGATGACGCGCAGCAAATCCGCGCGCGAACTGGCCCACGATCTCGGAGCCGCATCGGTGCAAGGTGCATACGACCATCCACCGGAACTGCTCGATTCGGCAATCCTTTTCGCGCCAGTCGGTGATCTCGTTCCCACTGCCCTCGAAGCACTGGACCGAGCCGGCGTCCTGTCGATCGCCGGAATACACCTCACGGATGTGCCTGTACTGAACTACCAGAAGCACCTGTTCTACGAACGCGAGGTTCGATCGGTAACTTCGAATACCAGGCGAGATGCACAGGAGTTTCTCGAATTCGCAGACAATCATCACCTCCGCGTCAGCACCATGCCCTATCCACTCAGCGGAGCGAATCGGGCACTGGAAGACTTGGCGGCAGATCGAGTCACCGGCGCAGCAGTGCTGGTGCCATGACTATCTGGCACGCGGCGACCTCCGATCACGCGTCGGTGATCATTCGTAGACGCGTCTTTCGCGCTGTCTTGTTCGACATGGACGGTGTCGTGACCGACACCCGACATACCCATCGAGCCGCCTGGGGGCGCCTGTTTCACGAATTGAGCGCGCACGGCGACGTCGGCGATGTAGAACTCGACGACGAGGACTATCGAGAATTCATCGACGGCAAAGAAAGACAGAAGGGCCTCCGGTCATACCTCGAATCGCGGAAAATCGAACTTCCCCTGGGGCATCCCGACGATCCTCCCGATGCCACTACCGTCAATAATCTCCTCGAGCGCAAAAACCGATTCTTCCTCGCGGAACTCGAACGAGAAGGAGTCGGGGTGATCGTCCCGACCGTGAGGTGGATTCAGCAACTACGCGCCGCCGGCGTACTCACTGCTGTGGTGTCGGCAAGTCGAAACGCGCGACGAGTACTCGAGATCGCCTGTGTATCTGACTATTTCGACATCCGACTCGACGGCGTCGACATTGCACTACTCGGGTTGGACGGCAAGCCGGATCCAGACACCTATCTGGAAACCGCACGAAGACTGTCGATCCCGCCAGCCGAATGCGTCGTCGTCGAAGACTCGATCGCTGGAATCCGCGCCGCCCGATCCGGTGGATTCGGTCTGCGAATCGGTCTTGGTCCAAGCGAAAATCTCGAATCTCTCACCGAGAACGGCGCCGACCTCGCCGTCACCGCCATCGGCGAGGTCAACTTCCACTTCGTCACGGCCACAACGCGCGAAGGCGATAACCACGACCCTGGATGCCGACTCTGTATATCAGGAAATGAGCCCAACTCCACACTCGAATATCGCGGGATAGATCCGAGCGCCACTGGCCTTCGCGAGACCATGTCGACCGTGGGAAATGGCTACTTTGCCACGCGAGGCGCGTTGTCTGAGTCCCACGATGACGGCCTCCACTATCCCGGCACCTATGTCGCGGGGTGTTACAACCGACTCACCTCGGATGTGGACGGACACGTACGCGAGGACGAAAGCGTGGTCAATCTGCCGGACTGGACGACATTTACCGTCATAGGTCCTGACGGAGAACTGCTCCAATCCCCATCAGCGCTTGTCACGCACCACCACGAAGCAGTTGATCTCGAGCATGGAATCTGTTCCAGAGAAAGTGTATTCCGCGATACGCGCGGTCGCGTCACTCGAATTCGACAACGCCGGATCGTATCGATGGACGATCCACACGTAGCCGCGATCACCATGACCGTCGCAGCCGAAAACTGGGATGGATCGATCGACATCGCATCCGGGATCACCACCGACGTCGTCAACAACAATGTTCCGGACTATTCGAAACTGGCCAAAAAACATCTCGAAGTCCTCGCTTTGGATACCGTCGGCGACCAATGCATTTCCGCAACGGTCCAAACCACTAGCTCCCACATCCGCATCACCCAAGCCGAGCGTCTCCGCCTGACCGACGTCGACGGATCAACCACGCAACACAACCGCCGCGTGAACACAGACCACACTGGAATCGTGCAGGTCATCCGCTGCCGAATCACGGTCGCCAAACCCGTCACCGTCGAGAAGACGTCGGCGCTCTTCACCTCCCGCGATAAGTCAACACTCGATCCAAAGTCCGCCGCGTGGCAACGAGTCCAGGAAGCAGAGAATCACGGCGCACTGTTTCGACGCCACTGCGCCGCTTGGGACTGGCTCTGGAACCAATTCGGCATAACACTCGCTACGGAAGACTCCACCGCTCTGGCGACGAATGTATTACTCCTTCACGTACTTCAGACACTGTCGACCCACACGACAGATCTCGACGTCGGAGTTCCCGCTCGAGGACTCCATGGCGAGGCATACCGCGGTCACGTCTTCTGGGATGAATTGTTCGTTGTGCCAATCCTGACGCGTCGGCTTCCGGAGTTGACATCGTCGTTGCTGCTCTATCGGTGCCGGCGGTTAGCCCGGGCGCGCCGAAACGCCCGAGGGTTGAACCTGCACGGCGCTCTCTTTCCTTGGCAAAGCGGCAGCGACGGTCGAGAAGAAACACCGCCCTTCCTCTTCAACCCGAGGTCTGCCCGCTGGATACCCGATCACTCTCGTCGCCAGTACCACGTCAACCTCGCAATCGCCCACAATGTCTGGCGATATTGGCAAACGACAACCGATCTGGAATTTCTCGGTAATCACGGGGTCGATCTACTCATCGAGAATGCGCGATTTTGGATGGCAAAGTCCGAATACGACGCGAGCAGCGACAGATACGATATCCGCGGTGTCATGGGCCCAGATGAATTCCATGACGGCTATCCCGACCGCCCCGGCACCGGGATCGACAACAACGCATACGTGAACGTCATGACGGAATGGTCGCTCATACGTGCGGTCGAGGCGGTTCGGGTACTCCGGAATGACAACCGATACTTCCCTGGGCGCCTCGATGTGACCGACGAGGAGTTGGTGTCGTGGGACCGACTGAGCAGGCGACTGCGCCTGACTTTCCTCGACAACGGCCTGATCAGTCAATTCGAGGGTTTCGGCGCGTTGACCGAGCTGGATTGGGCCGACTACCGGTCACGATACGGGGACATCGGCCGCCTGGATCTCATACTCGAGGCAGAGGGAGACTCACCGATCCACTACAAGGCCTCGAAACAGGCAGACATCCTCATGTTGCTCTACGTATTCACCGCTGAGGAACTGACTGAGTTGATCACGCGATTGGGGTACGAGTTCGATCCCTCCGTGATCCCGGAGATGATCGATTACTACCTCGAGCGTACGACGCACGGTTCGACACTGAGCCGAATTTCCCACACCTGGGTCCTTGTGCGAGGCAACCGATCACAGTCGTGGGCCATGCTCCGCGACGCACTGGCCGCGGATCTGTCCGACGCTCGGAGCGGAAGTACCAGGGAAGGTATCCATCTCGGCGCGATGGCGGGCGCGATCGATATTCTCGAACGCTGCTACACAGGGCTCGATTTCCGGGACGATATTCTGTGGCTGCATCCGCAATTACCCCTCGAGCTGCGTGAACTTGCCTTCACGATCTATTACCGTGGCCACCGTCTTCGAATCCAGTGCACCCATTCGGCTGTGACTGTGACATCGGAGACGAAAGATGTTCCACCGATCACACTTTCGATCCACGACACCAGCTACACCTTTACTGCAGGCTCGTCGGTCACCGTGGAGTCCGAACAGCTAGGGGGTCCGAACAGCTAGGGGCAGTCACGAGGCGTCGATCGATCCCAGGGCGAATCCGGCGTCGGACAGATCCGCATACGCAGGCTCGCCGTGGGAGCCGTCATCGCGAACCTCGACATACCTGGCCGAATACGCTCTCGGGTCAGCAGCGCTGCCCGTGACAGGCGTCCTCTCGAGGACGACAGCGCCGGGCCATCGCGCATGGACCGCAGCGACCAGGGCGCTGCCGTCGACTGTCGCCGTCGACAGTGGTCCACCTTCACCCACGATCACTACCCGCTGACCATCTGTCAGCATCCATACCCCGACCGGGAAGGACCTGACTGCGCCCTCTCCCCCTGAGACCGTCACCGTATCCCCCGTCTCGCTCACCAAACGCGCAATTTTCGGTTGATTCATTGCCGGGCCTCCTGAGCAGTCGTACCGGTCGAGTCGAGTCGATCTCTGCCGTCGACGCTAGCCCACAACAACCACCATCACAGGTGTCGGCGGCACACGGATCAGAAGGCCGAAAGACCCTTTTTCGTGCACCTCGCGGCCCTGACCAGGAAGCCCTGACCCCGGCACAATTCGAATCACGATCACCCGAGCACGGCGAGTGCATGTGAGCAATCACCGTGTTGATTCCCGAGCGGAGCACTGGATGAAAACACTGGTCACGGCCGCAAGCCGCCACGGTTCGACAAGTGAAATCGCAGATTTTCTCGCAAAATCCCTGCGAGAGAGCGGAATGGATGCAGACCGCCGTCACCCCGACGACGTTCTCGAACTCACCGAGTACGACACGATAGTTCTCGGGAGCGCGATCTATATGGGGCACTGGATGAAGGACGCAGAGGAATTCACCAAACGCTTCTCGGATGCATTGCGGCTTCGCCAGGTTTGGCTGTTCTCCTCGGGACCGATCGGTTCGGGCGAATCCACGACCGGTGTTCCGTCCGACATTGCCACCTTGATGGAGAAAACCGGTGCAGTCGAACACAAATCCTTCGCAGGCAAACTCGACCGCGAAGGATTGGGGTTCGGTGAACGAGTAGCCGTACGAGTCGTTCACGCGCCTGAAGGCGACTTCCGGGATTGGGCTTCGGTTCGCTCCTGGGCTGAGTCGATCCTCGGGACAGCTCGCACCACACGGCATTTCGAATCAGAGGAGACATCATGAACCGCGGAGCACCAATCGTGGTGGGTGTCGACGGGTCGGCACCGGCGCTTTCCGCAGTTCGATGGGCGGCCCGAGAAGCCGTACTTCGCACTCGACCGCTCCACTTACTGTCCGTGATGCCTGTCGAAGCAGACACTTTCGGCGGTGCTGTCAAACTCGGTGCACCACGGTTTCCAGACCAACGAACTGTTGGTCGCGAACGACTCTCCACAGCTCGTTCCGAGGCGCTGCTGTCCGCAGCGACGCTGGGAGACAGAGAATTACAGATCGTCGACAAGCTGAGATTCGGAAACGGTGTAGAAGCACTCCTTGACGAATCCCGCACGGCAGCGATGCTTGTCGTCGGATCACACGGGCTCAATCAATTCGCCGACGCGATACTCGGCTCCGTCAGCGCGGCAGTGGTTCTCCATTCGAACGTGCCTGTAGCAGTCATCCGAAACGTCCCGAAGTCGAAACAGCCGCAGATGAGCGGCCCGATAGTGGTGGGTATCGACGGGACAGAGAACAGCGAACCCGCGATTGCCGAAGCGTTCGAGACCGCTTCACTCCACGGAGTGGAGCTCACTGCAGTCCATGCCTGGAGCGACTCCGACCTTACAACCGTGTTTCGCTCCGACCCTGACGGTGTATCGCTGGACTGGGACACGATCTCAACCGCCGAGCATGCGGTCTTGGCGGAAAGGCTTGCGGGGTGGCGGGAGGAGTACCCCGACGTCGCCGTTCGATGTGTCGTCGTACGTGACAATCCTGCAAGGCAATTGGAAATCGAATCGAAATCAGCGCAACTCGTCCTCGTGGGTCGGCGAGGACGGGGCGGATTCTCATCGATGTTACTCGGCTCCACGAGTCGCCGTCTCATGCACACAGTGTCCTGCCCGTTGCTGATCGTTTCGTCCCCCACCCGCCAGAAGGACCAGAACAAGTGACAACGCACCTCGAACCCCAATCGCCACCGAACTCGCCGTCGGACCGCAACCAATACTCCGCCACGGTCAATCGACTCGACGCGGAGTTCAAGGGACTCATCTCGGCGGAATGCATCAACATCGTCATGATGGGCTGCCTCGACGATCTGTCCTGGACAACACCGCAAGCCCGACCTGAACTCAGCGAACGACTGGCGCGGCAACGCATCATCAGCTATCTCGACAGCAAGGCCGACAACTTCAACTGAGGGGCTACGCATAACCGACCACGACGGAAGAAGTGCTCTCATTTCCGGAGGAGCGGGCCAGGTTGGTGCGGCCATCGCCAAAGCCCTGTCCGAAGAAGGGTTCGGAGTCCTCATCGGCGACCTCCTCGAAGGAGAAGGAAACGCTACAGCATCGAAACTCGGTGACCGCGTGGCGTTCCAGCGTCTCGACGTGACACAACCGGAGAGTTGGGAATCCGCCATCGACACAGCCGAGTCAACTTACGGACATCTGTCCGTCCTCGTCAACAATGCCGGAATCATCGAGCCGGGAAGCGTGCAACTACAACGCCCCACGCAGTTCAAACATGTTCTGAATACCAACCTGTACGGAGCATGGCTCGGAATACACTGTGCTGCAAAGTCCCTGACAACCGCGGGCGGAGGTGCAATCGTGAGGGTTCTCTCGGGTCAGGATCGATGAAAATCTGATTCCGTGCTCAGATCCCGACTTCGCAATCAGTCCATACTGTCGACATCGATCATCGACCGCCGAGAGGCAGCGCTCCCCCGCCGACGGGATAGGGCGGCAGCGTTCCCACAAGCGTCGGTGTCAATGTGGTCGCAGACGGATCTGCACGACCGAGAGTGAATTTCCGAACTTCGGCACCCGCTCCGTTGCTGCCGCTGACGAGGAGATCCGCGCCGGTAGTCGTGCTCGTCGTGGCCACTCCCACACCCGACCCTGGAGCGGTGAACGGGTCGAACGCTGCAACCTCCCGAAATGCCACGTCCGTCGAATGGTGATCTGGACTCTCGAGGTACATCTCGGGTGCACCGTCGAGCCTGGATCCACTCGAAAAGACACGGATTGATCCTTCTCCTCCGAGCATGCCTGCCACTATCGACTTTGCGCCGCCCTCGGCGCCGGCCACCCAACCCGTCGACAGAGACACCCCGTCGCGGTAGCCCTGATCGAATGCCAAGAACTGTGATGTCGTTGCCGGACCAGCCGTATGACCTGCGTGTTCATCGGAGTCGCCCTGCGCAATCGCCGTCGGTTCGTACAGGTCGTAGCGGAACGTCTTGATCAACGGCTCCTCGCCCGCACCGGGTGCTGTCACGATGCTCGCTCGACCGGAGTGACTGTCAACCATTCCGGTTGCGAACGTGACTCCGCTACTCGATCCCGGGTACGGCGAGAACGAACCGAATTCTGCGGGTGCGGACCTCTTGTCCGCCGGAAGGTCGGTGGAGTAAATCTTGACCTGCGACTCCATCCCCGGGCCCGACGCAACGATGATGTTGTCCGCCAATGCGTTTCCGTCGATATCGACGCCGCCGACGTTCACTCCGCCACGAAAACCCACATCGAAGGGGGCGAATCTTGCCAACTCGTCGGTGAACGGCACGCCGCCGACTGCGTTGTACGCCACCACTTCCGGAGCCGAGCCTGCACCTGTTCCAGCGACCAGATCAAGCACCATGTCTCCGTTCACGTCCGCCATCGCAACACTCGGGGTGCCTTCGAACGACGGGAAGGGCGTCACAGCGGTGATCAGTTTGTCGCCGTTGGCATCGAATATCTGCACCTTGGCGGGCACGCCGGCCGAACCAGGTATCGCGACGGCATACGTCGATACCTCGGGAATCACGCTGACGGTAGCCATCAAACCGTTGTCCTCGTGATTGAGTCGGTGGCAGTGAATCACAAAGGTTCCGGTGTACTCGGTGAACTTCGTTCGTAACGTCACTGACGCAGGCTCGAGAGCATTCTCATTCTCGTCAGTCACCGGAGCAGGCACGTTCACATTGTCGATCCCCCAGGGCTGAACCCCTGTCGTCGTCCCTGCGACGGGATCAACGACTTCCATCACTTGGAAGTCGTTCACGTGAATATGCATCGGGTGTTCGTCGTTGTTGAGGTTCGTGATCTTCCATTCTTCAACGGAATTCAGCCGCGGTTGAATCAGCGGGATGTTGGGGAACGTGTTGTCGGCGAATTCGTAGGTGAAGGCCTTCGGATCGCTGTTGCTGGCCTTCTCGTTTCCGAACCCACCGGACACTGTGAGGTTGCGGGTCACGTCGGGCGTCATCGCTGCTGTATCCACGAACGAGGTGTAGGTATCGAGCTTCTGTCCGAACTCGAAGGGAGTCGTCTTCCCTTCGCCCTCGTCTGGCGTCGCGCGGATCAACTGCTGAGTCGGGAACGTGAAGAATCCGTCCGCGTAACTGATCACCGACGGGTCGACGGTGACGGTTCCGAGTTCGGCGGGCGGATTGTCGGTACCGTTGTTGGTATAGAGAATTCCCGGATTGCTCACCGGTTTCGCACCTTCCAGCGGTGGCATCTCCAGCACCAGATCGCCGGACTCCGGCATCGTCACGGCGATTGCATAGCGCGAGGCCGGCGGAATCACCAGCCTGGTTCCGTCCCCGTCCACGGGTGGCCTGACCTCGTCGAACGGGTTTCCGTCCTGCCCCACGATTGCGAACTTCGGATGGGTGCCGGTTGCGGTTTCCGTCAACGTAACCGGCATGTAGGCAAAGTCGCTGATGTTGGCAAGCACCCAGATCTCGGTCTGCCCCGGCTTCAGTTTCAGCGACGGCTGGAACTGACCGTTCACGGTGTACTGCACATCGCGTTGGTTGTCCGGCAGTGAGGGATCGGCCGGAACACTCGTCGATTCACCCACGAAGCTCTGCAGATTGCCTGGAACGAATTGATTCTGTCCACGATGATTGGCCGGGGACAACGGTCCCGCGTACCAGTTGGTGAAATACTGCGCGCCCTCGGTAGTGTCCGAGAAATTCACCGGAGCAAGGCTCGGACGGTACGTCCCGTCGGCTAATTCGGTACCGGCGGGTGGCGTCAACGTACTGACGAATTGGGGCCAGTTCGCGTCGTTGAGCTGCCGGCCCTTTCCTTTGCGGTCGAATACGAAGTTGTACTGCAGTGCCATATCGCGAATCGGAACGTCGTTTGCCGTCACGACAGGCAAATTCCCGTCCGGCCGGCCGATTTCCAGTAGCCCGGCCAAGCCCATGTACGTCTGCTGGGCGGTGAGGGTGTGCCGGTGACTGTGGTACCAGTAGAGACCGTTCGGCATCGTCCCCGGAATCGCGTAGTCGTACACGTTTCCCTGGCCGGCGGGAATGTTGAGCAACACGTTGTCCGCATTGCCGTCCGGACTCACGTGCACTCCGTGAGTGTGCAGATTCAGCGGAGCCGACGTCAGCGCCGGCGGATAGATCGGCACGTCCCCGCCCGCCGGTGTGAATGCCGGATCGTAGAAGTCCTCGATCGTGAGATCCTGCAAATCGTTGTCGTAATGAATGATCAATCGCTCTCCGGGATTGACGCGGAGAGTCGGCGCCGGATAGACGTCACTCGCCGAGGTCGATCCGTCCGACGCCGTACCGCGGATGACCTCGTACCCGAAGAGCAGAAAATTCGACACGGGCGCCGAAGCGGTATCGAGCGGAATCACTCCCTGATGAGCGGACAAGCGCACCTCGAGAACACCATCTCGGCTACTCAGTTTCACCGGCTCCCGGTAGTCGACGGCGGTTCCGTCCGAGCCGTAGTTGGCGCCCACCTCGGGCGCCGATTCAGCGGACGTACACGCGGCCAACGCCATCGTCATGGACACCACTACTGCTGCGGCTAACGACCTTCCTCGCAGTGCGATCACTGGTTTCCCCGTTCCATGGTGGCGTGAGATACGTCCGATCAGCGCTCATCAGCCTATCGAGAAAACATCGGCTGAACAGTACATTCACGACAAATTGCCCACCTAGTGCCCGCTCGAGCGCTGCACCTTGCAAGCAGTCTCAGCAAACCGATCAGAAATCGAGAAGCACAGCCAAGGGGCCCGCAATTACGTTGAAACACATGAACACACCACAGAAGTCCACTTCCGACCACACGTCGTCAATCCACACATCAGCAGGGAGCGCCCGGATGACCACCGCGCAATCCGTGATCCTCGACGTACCCGACCTCGTCGCAGCCGAAGCCTTCTACAACGCTCTCGGCGTCGGAGATCGAATCCAGCTACGCGAATCGAACGAACCGACAACCGGGTTTCGTGGGTACACCCTTTCGCTCGTCGTCTCCCAACCGAACATCGTCGACGCCTTCGTCGGCGCCGCACTCGCAGCCGGTGCCGCCGTCTTGAAGCCGGTGAAGAAATCCCTCTGGGGATACGGCGGAGTCCTTCAGGCTCCGGACGGTTCGATCTGGAAGATCGCCACGTCGTCGAAGAAGAACAATGAACCCGCCACCCGCACAATCGACAGCCTCGTGCTGCTGCTCGGCGCCGAAGACGTCAAGGCCAGCAAGCAGTTCTACCTCGACCACGGCCTCGAGGTGTCGAAGAGCTTCGGCCGCAAGTACGTCGAATTCACCAGCGCAGCAAACAATGTCACGCTGGCACTGTACGGCCGAGGCGCCCTGGCAAAGGACGCCGGGCTCGCTCCCGAGGGCACCGGATCGCACCGAATCACCATCACCGGTGCGTCCGAACCCTTCGCGGATCCTGACGGTTTCGCCTGGGAAGTCGCGTCCGCTTGACATCAGGCACAGATCACCGGGAAGGCGATCGGTATCCGACCTCGGAGTTCGGCGCGTCATGCGCCGGGTACGCATGCACCAAGGCGGTAGCGAGTTTGGGTACCGCGTGAGTGAGCGAATGCTCGGCGCTGTGTGCAATCGCGTGAGCTTCGGCAAGCGTTGCCCGGGGATCGATGTCGAGTTCTGCATCGGCATGCAGTCGGTGTCCGATCCACCGCATCTTCAGATCACGAACACCGAGGACTCCGGGTTCGTGCATCAATGCATGCTCGGCGCCGTCCACCAACTCCGGTTCGACGCCGTCCATCAACCGCCGGAAGACGTCTCGGGCTGCAGTCCTGAGCACCGCCACGATGGCCACGGTGATGACAAGGCCGATGATCGGATCTGCCAACGGGAAACCCAGCGCAACTCCCCCGGCCCCCAGAAGGACTGCGAGCGAGGTGAATCCGTCTGTCCGAGCATGCAATCCATCGGCCACCAGGGCCGCTGAACCGATTTGCCTGCCGACCCTGATCCGATACAACGCCACCAATTCGTTTCCGATGAAACCGATCAAACCTGCCGCCGCTACCCAACCGAGATGCTCGATCTCGACCGGGTTGATCAATCGCCTCACCGCCTCGACACCGGCGATCACTGCCGACAGTGCGATCATGGCGAGCACGAACAGTCCGGCCAAATCCTCCGCACGCCCGAAACCATAGGTATAGCGCCTGGTTGCAGCGCGCCGACCGAGCGCAAAGGCAATCCAGAGTGGGACTGCTGTGAGCGCGTCGGAGAAGTTGTGAATGGTGTCCGCCAGCAGCGCCACCGAACCCGAGATCGCCACGATCGCAACCTGAGCAACTGCGGTGACTCCGAGCGCGACAAGACTGATCTTGACCGCCCGGATGCCGATTGCGCTCGATTCCAATGCGTCGTCGACACTGTCGGCAGCGTCGTGACTGTGCGGGGAGAACACTTCGCGAACTGCCGATCGAAACCCCTTCGGGCCGTGGACATGGCCGTGGCCGTGACTGTGGCCGTGGCCGTGGCCGTGGGACGTCTTTGGTTCGTGCGTCATGACGCACCTTCTTCTTGATCGCTACGATCGACCTTCGCCGAGCGCTCCGGGTGTATCTTCCGAAGTTCACCTTCACTACGGTGATGCCCCGGCAATCCGGGTCCGGCATGCTCCGCATTGAAGACCGCGTCCGTAACCAGTTGGCGCACATGGTCGTTCTCCAGGCGATAGAACACCGTCGTACCATCGCGGCGCGTTCGTACCAACCTTGCCATGCGCAATTTCGCCAGGTGCTGCGACACCGAGGGCGCCGGCTTGCCGACGCGTTCCGCCAGTTCGTTCACCGAGCACTCACGGTCTACCAATGCCCACAAAACCTGCACACGGGTTGCGTCGGCCAGCATCCGGAACACCTCGACTACGAGGTCGACTTGATCATCGGGAAGCTTGCGGCGACAAACACCACTATCTGCGTTCATACGTAGATAGTAGATCATGCTGGACGCCGAAGATGACCTCTCGTCGATTCACCAGTTGTGCAAAGCTTGGCGGCAGAGCCCTTCGCCACTCGCAGACCGGGAGACAACGATGAGTACCGACGATTGGAACGCAGGAATCATTGCGGAATTTCGGGAGAACGAGGGCAAGGTAGGTGGCCCCTTCGAAGGTGCGCCCATGGTGTTGGTCCACCACACAGGACGCAAATCCGGACGCGATTCCGTGAGTCCCATGATGTATCTGGCAGACGAGCAGGATCCGAAGACCATCTACGTTTTTGCATCCAAGGCCGGTGCCCCGACCAACCCCGACTGGTACTACAACCTCGTTGCCACCGACCAGGCAGAGGTCGAGATCGGCACCGAAACATACCCGGTCTCCGTCAGCGAAGTAACCGGCGAGAAGCGTGACCGCATCTACGACGAGCAGGCCAGTCGATACCCGGGATTTGCCGAATATGCGGAGAAGACAGCCGGGATCCGCACAATTCCGGTGGTGGCACTGACTCGCGCGTAAATCCAGGTAGCGCCTCCCTGTCGTTTCCATTCGGAAACGGCAGGGATCGTTTGTACGGAATTAGGTCGCTGAAGAGGCTTTGACCTCAGCCTTCGAATGCCGTCCGAGAGCCTTCGAATGCCGTCCGAGCAGCACGTATCCGACCCAGGATCCGACAACCACTGTCGCCGCGAGCGCCTGTACCAGGCCTTCGATACTCGCCGGATAGAACACGCCGGTGATGTAGTGCGAGATGAATCCGGTGGACGGCAACTCCGCGATACCGGCCATTCGGCGGGCCCAGTTCTCGAGATTGGTCAGCGGGCAGTCATATCCGACCGCTATCGAACCGGCTCCCCAGACGACTGCAAGAAGGTGAAAACCGATGGTACGACGCCACTTCCACGCCACGAACCCACCCAACACCACATAGAAGACAAACGCGAAGTGGACGAACACCGTCACTACTTCGATGAGCCGATACACCATCGTCGTCTCCGCTCGTGGCGCGGAAGTCCCGCAACAACCAGACTAATCCGATGTTAGTCCTCGTAGAGGTGATCTACCCGGTGTATGCAGCGGTCGTGCGAGCAGCGGCGGCTGCAGCTGCATCCGGGTCGTCGCCCGATGCGATCGCAGCTTCGGCCCACAGTTCACTGCTTCCCGCGATGAATGCCCTGGCCTCGTCGCTCGCCGACCACTCAGGTGTCTCGAGTGGCGTCGCGATCCCCAGTTCCACGTGGCGAGCCAGCCCGAGCAGTCCCATGTCCCACCCGACACCGACGGCACCTGGACCGTACTCGGCCCACCGATCCGGCGCCACGTCCGCGACGTGTTCGAAGTCGAACAGCGTTGCACCACTGCCTTTTTCGGCGAGATTCACAGTCACATAGCTCACATCGCCGCCGTATTCCCAGGTGATGCGAAGCGTTCGAGGAGCATCGCACGCCAAAATTTCGCCGCCGGCGTTGCCCTCGAGCTGATAGTGGCTGCCGATCCTGGCTTCTCCCCCGACCGGCATGAACCATTGGGGAATGCGGTCGAACTCGGTGATCGCCGCCCAGACCGTGCCGATGGGCGCCGCGAGGGTCCGCGACATGCGCAACGTGCGTGTTTTCGACTCGTCACCGCCGAACGGGCTCAGCTCTCGCGCTACCACCTGCAACGAATCAACCGCTCTGTCGATCACGACGCTCCTTGGTTCGGGAAAACTTCAGCTCAGTCGCTGCTGTAGATGTACCGATACTTCTTCTCCAGCGGCACTCTTGCCGATCGCCTTGCAGAGCGCCACGCGCAGCGGAAGCCAGTGTGGACCGTCACCGGACGGCATCAGCGTCGCCTCGAAGGGATGTTCACCATCGAGAGTCCCGACCACCTTCACAGCGCGCCTGGTTCCCAGAAGTTCCGCCGAACCAGGCACCGTCAGAAATGTCGCAAACGCCCCGTCTTTCTCGATGGGAGCGGTGAAGGCGTAATCGAGCGGTTGTGGAGTCTGGTCAGCGGCCATCTCGTGTCACTGTTCCGCAGCGAGTAGGACGTCGGTGTCGAAACAGGTGTGAGTGCCGGTGTGGCACGCGGCGCCCTCCTGATCGACGATCAGCAAGACCGAATCGCCGTCACAGTCGAGTCGCACTTCGTGGACGTACTGGGTGTGCCCCGACGTCTCACCCTTGACCCAGTACTGCTGGCGCGAGCGCGAATAGTACGTCCCCTTACGGGTTTCCAGTGTTCGCGCGAGCGCTTCGTCGTCCATCCACGCGACCATCAGCACATCACCGGTCGACTTCTCCTGCGCAACCGCGCTGAACAGTCCGGCGTCGTTTCGCTTCAGCTTCGCCGCGATTGCGGGATCAAGACTCATATGACGTTTATACCTTCCACCTGTGACTTCCGTGGAATTCCCCTGCTTGGTCGCCGTAGAATGGAAGTTTCTTCGCTTCTCGCTCTGGAAGAGGATCCGACATGAACCATCAACGTCATGACGGCCCACACCCGGAGTACACCTGCCACCTCGTGAACGCGAGCACCGATCGCGTCCCGACCCGCCACATCGTTGTCGGGATCGGCGCAGGCCTGAGCAGCAAGAATGTCGTCAGCTACGGATTGACGCTTGCCGCCAAGGAGGATTCAGCACTCCACGTCGTTCACTGCATCACGTCCGAGGACTTGCCTGTCGAAACCGACTCACCACAGTTCGAAACGCGTCTGCACGACGAGATGGTGTCGCAACGCGAACAGACAACCTCGACACTTGCCTCGCACACGGACACCTGGACATACGACTGCACCTACGGAGACCCGGCCGGTGTCATCCTCGCGACCGCGGACAAGTACGACGCCTTCACCATCGTGATCGGCTCACCGCGAAAAGGCGCTGCCTCCGCGGTGAGCCAACTGATACACAGCTCGGTCTCTTCCCGACTGAACCGGCAGAACCGCTATCCCGTGATTTCGGTTCCGAGCGGAGTCAGATCGGCGAGATAGCCGAACACGGGGCATGCCCGCCTAGCTGATCGAATAATCCTCGAGCGGAAAGCGTTTCGCTTCGACAAACGCATTGCGTGTAGACGTGGGCCGCAGGATCGCAGCCTCCCCGTGCTGATTGAAGTAGTAGCTCCGCGCAGTCTGGCAACTGCCGCCGTAAAAGACGGAGTCCGCGAGGTTCTCCGTCATCCGGTCCAGGAACTCGGCGTTGGCGGTTTCGGTGACCTCGAACGTCTCCGCGCCACGCCGCTTCACCTCGCCGAACAGTCGATCCATGTGCTGCATCTGGGATTCGATAGTCGTGAAGTAGGACAACCCGCTGTACGAGTACGGACTGGCGAGCGTGAGGAAATTGGGGAAGTAGGGAACCGCGACCCCCTCATAGGCCTGGAAACGGTTGTCGCGCCACCACTTACCGAGGTTTCGGCCCTCACGGCCGATAACCTCGATGGCCGGAAAGTTCACATCCCAGAGGTTGAATCCCGTTGCCAGCACCAGCGTGTCGATCTCGGTCTTGCGGCCGTCGGCCGTGACGATTCCGTCGGCAGCAATGTGGTCGATCGACGTGGTTTCGAGGTGCACGTTGTCTTTGGTGAAGGTACGGAAATAGCTGTTCGAGAACGTGGGTCGCTTGCACCCGAAGTCGTAGTCCGGTGTGAGTTGCTTGCGGAGATGCGCGTCACGGACCTGCGACCGCAGAAACGCTCGCGATGCGGCTGCAGCGCCCTTGTTCAACAGTTTGACCTGCTTGTAATGCAGGACCGCGCTGACCATGATCATTTCGAGTATCGACGAACTGACAGCGCGGGCGATTCGCTGGGTGAGCGGAATGCGCGAGAACAGCTTCTGCACTGCGCTCGGAATGGGGACGTCGATCTTGGGAACGACCCAGATCGGGGTGCGTTGGTAGACGGTCAACTCTGCGGCCTGCCGCGCCACCTCGGGGATCAACTGCACGGCGGTGGCGCCGGTTCCGATGATTGCAGTCTTGGTGCCCGACAAGTCGTAGGAATCGTCCCAGGCGGTGGTGTGGATGATCTTGCCCGCAAATTCATCGATACCGGAGATGTCCGGTCGATGGGGCTGCGAGAGGAAACCCGTCGCAGTCAGGAGGTACTTGGCAGTGATGTCCGGTGCCCCCTCCACGGATACGACCCAGTGCGAGGAATCTTCGTCCCAGCGGGCTCCGTTGACCACGGCACCGAACGTCATGTGCTTCCGCAGGTCGTACTTGTCCGCGACATGATCGGCGTACTTCTTGAGTTCGGCACCCGGTGCGAAGAGCCTGGACCAGTTCGGATTGGGCTCGAACGAATACGAGTAGGTGACCGACGCGATGTCGACAGCCAAACCGGGATAGCGGTTGACGTGCCAGGTTCCACCCAGATCGTCCTCACGCTCGAGAATCGCCAGGTTGTCCAGGCCCATCCGCTTGAGTTGAATGGCCGCACCCATTCCGCCGAAGCCCGCCCCCACCACTACTGCGTCGTACTGCACTGCCATCGGAGAATCCCTCTCATGAACTGCACACCCATGAACCACGCACCCGTGAACTGCACATCAGAAACTGACACGTCATTCCGTTATTGAGAACGGTATCATTCCAGACGTGACGAAGGCCATGACCCGAGCGGAACGAAAAAAAGCGGAATTGCGCCGCGAGATCATCGACGCATCATTCGAGTGCTTCGCGGAACGCGGCTACCACGCGACCGGAATTGCCGATATCGCAACAACTCTCGGAATCGGTCACGGGACCTTCTACCGGTACTTCGAGAACAAGCGCGACATCATCGACCACGTCATCGACGATCTGATCGCAAAGATCATCAGCGCACTCGCCGTCGAAAATGCCCCTGACGCAGCAAATACATTGGACGAGTACCGCGCCCAGGTCGGTCGCATCGCCGAAGCGCTCCCCCGCATCTTCTTCGACGACCCGCGCATTCCGCGGGTTCTGCTCTTCGAGACGACAGGCGTCGACGCCGATCTCACTGGCCGGATGCTCGATCTACTCGACCAGTCGGCATCCTTGACCGCGGCGTACCTGCATCACGGAGTCGAATGCGGCTATCTACGCGCCGACCTCGACGTCGACAACACTGCGCAGGCCGTCAACGGCATGATGCTGGCAAGTGCGATTCAAGGATTGCGAGCCGATTCGTCCGTCGACTGCACCACGCTGAACCAAGCCATCAGCCGCCTCATGTTCGACGGAATCCGCGCCGAGAACGCCTAGCGAACGACGATTCCCTCGGCACGCATCGCATCCTTGACCTCCGGGATGCTCAGATCGCCGAAGTGGAAGACGCTCGCTGCGAGAACTGCGTCTGCGCCCGCTTCGACTGCCGGGGCAAAGTGCTCGACCACGCCGGCACCGCCACTGGCGATCACCGGTACGTGGACTGCCGCCCGGACAGCGCGGATCATCAGAAGGTCGAAGCCCGCTTTGGTGCCGTCGGCGTCCATCGAGTTGAGCAGGATCTCCCCCACTCCCAACTCGGCACCACGCTCGGCCCACTCGACAGCGTCGATGCCCGTGCCGCGCTTGCCCCCGTGCGTGGTGACCTCCCACCCCGACGGTGTGTCCGGCTGCCCCTGGGGAACGGTGCGGGCGTCGACCGAGAGGACGATGCACTGCGAGCCGAAACGCTCACTCAGTTCCTTGAGCAGTTCCGGGCGCGCAATCGCCGCGGTGTTGACGCTGACCTTGTCGGCACCGGCACGCAGCAGACGATCGACGTCCGCGACCGTGCGCACTCCACCGCCGACGGTCAGAGGAATGAAAACCTGCTCGGCAGTACGACTTACGACGTCGAGCATCGTGCCACGATCCGACGTGGAGGCGGTGACGTCCAGGAAGGTCAGTTCGTCGGCGCCCTGAGCGTCGTACGCTGCCGCGAGTTCCACGGGATCTCCGGCGTCGCGAAGATTCTCGAAGTTGACACCCTTGACCACTCGTCCGGCGTCGACGTCGAGGCACGGAATCACACGAACTGCGAGGGTCATGACTGTGGTCCTCCTGAGGACGAAGCGCGCGGATCACCGAGCGCGTTGAGGATATCGAGAATCTCACCGTGGATGCCCGGGGCGGCAGCGAGCACCGACTCCGATTCTACGGTCCACGGGTTGCCGGCCAGATCGGTGACCACCCCGCCCGCACCGCGAACGAGAGCGACCCCGGCCGCGTTGTCCCACGCGTTGCGGCCGTAGACGATCGCTCCGCCCAGGATGCCGGCCGCCGTGAAAGCGAGATCGACTCCGGTGGAGCCGTGTATCCGGATCCGCGAGGACACCTTGCTGATCTCGGCGAGGAGGTCGAGACGGAAACTGCCGGGGATCCGGCCGCGACTGTTGACGTTGAGGGCACCCAATCCGACGATCGACGACGCCAGATCGGTTGGCTCCAGCGGCGGTACGGCGATTCCGTTGACCAACAACGGACCGCCGGCACGAGTGGCGTACGTGTGAGCGATCAACGGAAGCCAGGTCAATCCGAGTACCGGGACACCATCGTCGAGAAGCGCCAACAGTGTTCCGGCAGTGGGCAATCCGGCCGAGTAGTTGAAAGTACCGTCGACGGGGTCGAGAACCCAGACGAGCCCCGAACCGACGTCTGGGCCGCCGAATTCCTCGCCGTGCACCTCGATGCCGGTCTGCTCGAACAACTCCGCGGTCAACCGCTTCTCGAGCGCAAGATCGACCTCGGTGGCAAAATCACCCCAGCCCTTGCGGACCGCACTCGGGGCGCCGACACCGGCGACGAACTGATCGTGGACGCCATCGAGAAGCCGACCCGCAATCGCGAGAAGTTCGTCGAGGTCACGCGTCGGAGTCATCTGGAAAATCTATCCGGAAACTGCTGCCAGCGCTTCGGGGAGAGTGAAGCGACCGGCATACAGCGCCTTGCCGACAATCGCGCCCTCGACACCCTGATCAACCAGGCTGGAAATGGCGAGCAGATCCTCGATGGTCGACACACCACCGGAGGCGACGACGTGAGCGTCGGTGACAGCGCAGACCTGACTGAGAAGTTCGAGGTTGGGACCGGTGAGTGTGCCGTCTTTGGAGACGTCGGTGACGACGTAACGGGTGCAGCCGTCGCGATCGAGACGGGCCAGGGTCTCCCACAGATCGCCGCCGTCGGTGACCCAGCCGCGCCCACGGGTGCGGTACTGGCCGTCGACCAGACGAACGTCGAGTCCGACGGCGATCTTGTCGCCGTACTTGGCCAATGCACGGGCACACCACTCGGGATCTTCGATAGCGGCGGTTCCGAGATTGACGCGGGCACAGCCGGTGGCCAGTGCAGCTTCCAAGGAAGCGTCGTCGCGGATTCCTCCGGAGAGTTCCACCTTGACCGTCAGGTCGCCGATGACGCCTGCCAGCAGTTCGCTGTTGGACCCACGCCCGAAAGCGGCGTCGAGGTCGACAAGATGCACCCATTCGGCACCGTCGTTCTGCCACGCAAGAGCAGCGTCGCGGGGCGACCCGTAACCGGTCTCACTTCCCGCCTCTCCTTGCACGAGGCGAACAGCTTCACCGTTGACAACATCTACAGCAGGCAAAAGGACCAGGCTCACGTGCGGTAACCCTAGTAGGTCAGGACCTCGAACCGTCTTCCGGGTCACCGAACGCTTTTCGGGTCATCCGCTTGGATACGACGCCCATTGCCGCGATCGCAGCAACGACCCCCACGAGACCGATCGCGAGACCGACACCCGGCGAGGGTTTGAGCACGACGATGACGACGGTGGCGACCGCCAACGCAGCCACAGCGGCGCCGAGCGAGAACAACGCCAGACGAGCGAGGGAAAAGTCGTCGCCGCGGTTCGGGCCGGAACTCCCGGTCACAAACTCTGCACCCAGTTGCTCAGCAACTCGGCGCCTGCGTCGCCGGATTTCTCCGGGTGGAACTGCGTTGCCGACAACGCACCGTTCTCGACGGCAGCGAGGAACTTTCCGCCGTGATCTGCCCACGTCAGCTTCGGAGGTGCGATGTGCTCGGACGGCGCGAGTTCCCAACTCTGCACACCGTACGAGTGAACGAAGTAGAAGCGGGTGTCGGCGTCGATACCCTTGAACAGCATGCTCGACTCCGGAGCCTCCACGGTGTTCCAGCCCATGTGCGGCAAAACCTCTGCTTGCAGCCTCTCGACGGTGCCAGGCCATTCGCCGCAGCCCTCCGCCTCGACACCGAATTCGACTCCCCGGTCGAACAGAATCTGCATGCCGACGCAGATACCCAGCACCGGTCGGCCACCGGCCAAGCGTCTACCGATGATTCGGTCACCCTGGACTGCGCGCAGACCTTCCATGCAGGCCGCGAACGCACCGACGCCGGGCACCACCAGACCGTCGGCCGCCAATGCAACCTTCATATCGTTGGTCACCTCCACCTGCGCCCCGGTGCGCGCCAGTGCGCGAGTAGCCGAATGCAGGTTGCCGGAGCCGTAATCGAGTACAGCAATCGTGGAAGCGCTCATGCCCCAACTCTATCGGGCAACCCTGCTGCCGATCACTTTGCCGCCCGCGGCCAGTGCCGGGAGCAGAGCGACAACGACCGCGGAGACCGCGAAGACCCACGCATAGCCGGCAGTCGTGGCCACGAATCCCAACGCCAGTGCACCGATTCCGGTGCCGGCGTCGTAGCCGATGTTCCAGATCGCGCTGGCGGATCCGAGTTGCCTCGGGCCGGCAGCCTGAAACGCCATGACCAAGGATTCGTTCTGCACCGCCCCGAACCCGAGCCCGAAAAGGACCGCCGCGCAGAACAAGACCGGCGTCGGCCCGCCGTCGACGTTGATCGCGAACAGCACCAATCCGATGGTCGACGACGCCAATGCCGGCGCGAGTGTCCGACCACTGCCGAGACGATCGGCGATCAGGCCCGCCGAGTACCGGCCGATCAACATCGATCCACTGGCGGTCGCCAACACCACACCTGCAACGGCCGCGCGCTCCGAGATTGCGATCGGCAGTAGAGACGACAGCCCGCCGAACGACGCGGACACACACGCCAGAGCGAGCACCGGGACCAAGACGACGAACACACTCAACCGGGCGGATTCGCCGGTGGGCTGGGCGAAGATCTTCGGCAACCCGGCAATGGCCACCAGCGCGAGTGCCGGGATCAGCGCACCGAGAACGAACACCGGTGTTGCCGACCACCGTTCCATGATCGCAAGCCCCAGAGGAAGCCCCGCCATTTGTGACGCTGCGATCGCGATTCCCTGAGCGCCGGTGGCACGGCCCAGAATTCGTTTGGGCGCCAACTCCGCCACGAGCGCACTGCCGGCAACAGTCAGCATGCCGAAACCGATTCCTCGCACCGCGGAAACCGCCAGGACGGGGCCGGCGTCGGCCGAGATCAACAGCACCAACGACGGTGGACCGAGGAGCAGACATCCGACCGCCAGCACGCGCCGGTAGCCCTGCGTCCGCAACAACCGAGGCACGAGCAGTTGCGTCACGACTGTGGCCGCCATGAAGACACCGGTCACCGATCCGGCGAGCGCATCCGATCCGCCGGAATGTGCAACCAGCAACGGCACCACCGGCAACAGCAACGACCAGCCACCGAAAGCTGCCGCCGCCATGATCAGGACACCGATCATGCCCGGAGTGCGAAGCAACCCCGGCGATGGAGCAGGATCTCGCGTCACAGACGCAGTCACTTTTCGCGTCACAGACGCAGTGCGCCCGCTACCGCCGCCAGAACCGCCAACGCCAGAAGGATTCCCGACGCAAGCTTGTTGACCTTGAACATCGAGTAGGCGCCGCCCACGGCAATACCCGCGCCGATGAACAGCAAGTAGGTGAAGAGGACGCTCACAGTGTGCCCTTCGTCGACGGCACGCCACTCACGCGCGGATCCGGCTCGACCGCCTCACGCAGAGCGCGCGCAACGGCCTTGTACTCGGCTTCGGTGATGTGATGCTGATCGCGGCCGTACAGAACCCGAACGTGCAGTGCGATACGTGCATTCAATGCGATCGACTCGAACACGTGGCGGTTGATCACCGCGTGATACGGAACGCCCGGGTACCCGCCGATGACGGAATGCACCATGTAGTCGGGCTCACCGGTGTGCACGCAGTAAGGGCGACCGGAGACATCGACCGACGCGTGCGCCAGCGTTTCGTCCATCGGGATGAAAGCGTCGCCGAAACGACGGATGCCCTTCTTGTCGCCGAGAGCCTGGCCGAGCGCCTGGCCGAAAACGATCGCGGTGTCCTCGACGGTGTGGTGAGCGTCGATCTCGACGTCACCCTTCGCCTTGACGTCCAGATCGAAGCTGGCGTGCGTACCCAAGGCATTTAGCATGTGGTCGAAGAACGGAACGCCGGTGGAGACGTCGACGATGCCGGTCCCGTCCAGATTCAGTTCGACGACGATGCTTGATTCCCGAGTTGTTCGTTCGATCCGCGCGATGCGATCGCTCATGCCGTCTCTCCTGAATTCGTGTCGACCAGCTGGGTGCCTGCAATTTCGTCACTGGCCTTGATGAACGCGTCGTTCTCGGCTTCGAGTCCCACGGTGGCCCGCAGATATCCGGGGATGCCGATGTCGCGGATGAGAACCCCGCGGTCGAGGTATTCCTTCCACGCCTGTGCGCTGTCGGTGAACTGACCGAACAAGATGAAGTTCGCGTCACTGGGAATCACTCGGAAACCGGTGTCCGCCAGTGCCTTCGACACCCGATCACGCTCGGCGGACAAGGCGTGGACACTGCCGAGGGTCTCGTCGGCGTGACGCAGGGCGGCACGTGCCGCCGCTTGTGTGACCACCGAGAGGTGATACGGCAAGCGCACCAACAACAGTGCGTCGATGAACGCGGGAGCGGCGGCGAGGTAGCCGAGTCGGCCACCGGCAAACGCGAAAGCCTTGCTCATGGTGCGGGTCACAACCAGCTTGGCCGGGAACTCGTCGATCAGCGTCATCGCGCTGGGGGCAGCGGAGAACTCCGCGTACGCCTCGTCGACGATCACGATGCCCGGCGCCACGTCGAGGATGCGTCGTAGTTCCGCAATACCGACGCTGTGTCCGGTCGGGTTGTTGGGACTGGTCACGAACACGACGTCCGGTCGACGTTCCTCGATCACTGTGACGGCAGCATCCACGTCGAGTGCGAAGTCGTCCCGACGGAAGACCTCGACCCACTCGGTATCGGTACCGTCGGCGATGATCGGGTGCATCGAATACGAGGGAACAAAACCCATCGCGCTACGTCCCGGACCTGCGAATGCCTGCAACAGCTGCTGCAGAATCTCGTTCGATCCGTTTGCCGCCCACAGATTGTCGACGGTGACCGGTACACCCGTCTGCTTCGACAGGTACGCCGCCAGATCCGTCCGCAACGCGACAGCGTCACGGTCGGGGTAGCGGTGCAGTTCCTTCGCGGCTTCGCGCACGGATTCGGCGACATCGTCGATGAGCGCCTGCGTCGGCGGATGCGGGTTCTCGTTCGTGTTGAGCTGAACAGGCACCGTCAATTGCGGTGCGCCGTATGCCGACTTTCCACGCAGGTTCTCGCGAATCGGAAGGGCGTCGACCGTAATCGATTCTCCAGGAGCACTACTCATCGCAGAGCCTCGAATCGCAGACGCACAGCCTCGCCGTGAGCGGGCAGGTCCTCCGCGTTGGCGAGCGTGATGACGTGTCCGGCAACGTCTTTCAGAGCCGACTCGGAGTAGTCGATCACGTGGATCCCACGCAAGAAGGTCTGCACGCTCAGACCGGAGGAGTGACGTGCACACCCGGCCGTCGGCAGAACGTGGTTGGAGCCGGCGCAGTAGTCGCCGAGGCTGACCGGCGCCCACGGGCCGACGAACACGGCACCAGCGCTGGTGACCTGAGCTGCGACACCGGTTGCGTCCTCGGTCTGAATCTCGAGGTGCTCGGCCGCATAAGCGTTGACGACGCGCAGACCAGCGGAAACATCAGAAACCAGCACCGTGCCCGACTGGCTGCCGGTCAGTGCCGTGGTGACGCGTTCGCGGTGCTTGGTGATCTCGAGCTGCGCAGCCAGAGCCTTGTCGACGGCGTCGGCCAATTCGACGCTGGTCGTGACAAGAACGCTGGCGGCCATCACGTCGTGCTCGGCCTGGCTGATGAGGTCGGCGGCAACGTGGACCGGGTCAGCGGTGTGGTCGGCGAGGATCGCGATCTCGGTGGGACCGGCTTCTGCGTCGATGCCGACCAGTCCGCGGCACAGACGCTTGGCCGCAGTGACGTAGATGTTGCCGGGACCGGTGATGAGGTCGACCGGGACAAGCTCGGTTCCATCGGTGTCGGTTCCGCCGTAGGTAAGGAGGGCGACGCCCTGCCCGCCGCCGACGGCCCACACCTCGTCGACGCCGAGCATGGCTGCGGCGGCAAGAATGGTCGGGTGCGGCAATCCGCCGAAGTCGGCTTGGGGCGGCGAGGCGACAACAAGCGACCCGACGCCGGCCGTCTGAGCCGGCACGACGTTCATGACAACGCTCGACGGGTACACGGCATTGCCGCCGGGTACGTACAGCCCGACGCGCTCGACCGGCACCCAACGCTCGGTGACCGTGCCACCCGGAACGACCTCGGTGACGGTGTCCTTGCGACGCTGATCGGCGTGCACCTTGCGGGTGCGCTCGATCGCAACCTCGAGGGCTTCCTTGACTGCGGGGTCGAGTTCACGAAGTGCGCGCTCGAGCTCGGCTGCGGGTACACGAACCGAAGCCGGACGAACGCCGTCGAACTTCTCGCCGAACTCGAGGGCGGCTTCTGCCCCGCGATCACGAACAGCTTCGACCATCGGGCGAACCTGATGCAGCACCGCGTCCACATCCACTCCACCTCGGGGAAGCGCGGCGCGAAGTTCGGCCGTGGATGGGATACGACCACGCAGGTCGGTGCGGGCAAGCATGAGAGTTCCTCTCGTACGCAAACGGGGTGCCTGTGCAAGCGGCAGCAATCGGTCCGGCATTACAGGCCTGAACAATGCGCCTGAAACACAGAACTGATGTCAATTATCCAGGATAGGCGCACCCCATTTTTCACCGGTCCACCTGCGACGCTCACTGCAGGTCCGGCGCCCGCCGCCGGGCGAGTTCGATCAGCTCGTCCCTTCGGTCGGTCGCCACCGAGATTTCGCGTCCGTCGTGCAGACGAAAGCGGACCCCGGCGCCGGGTGACGCGAGAATTACCCGCATACCTGGGCCGGTCATTCGATAACCGATTCCGGAGCCCATCCCGATATGTACTGCAGTTGCAGACACAACTTCGTCCCACCGAAATACCTGACGCAGCCCCGGAGACAGCGCGATCGACACTCGTTCGACGTCTGTGGTGATGATCACGCGCACCTTCCACATGTACGCGGCCAACCCGAAGGACAGGACCGCGGACAACACGGCGCCGACGTTGCCCGCCGGGTCGTGTTCCACGATCGCCGCGAACCCGCAGACAATCACCAGGACAATTCCGAGGACGACGCACAATGCGGCCGTCGAACGCCGCAGTAGTGGGCTCAACGAAATGGACTCGTGAACTTCGTGCACAGCACCCCCGCCTCGATCGCCGACAACCCCCGCACCGCGGAACGGCACCGGGAACACGACCATCCCATTACTCGTGCTTTTATAACAAACACGTCACGCACAGCTAGGGTCCAAAGTCGTGACAGACAGTGACGTGGCCACGACCGCACCTCCGGCCTTGCCGACCCCTCAGCGATCCAGCGGACCGAACCGAGCACGGATCGTTGCGATTGTCGCATCGATCCTCGGCATAGTTTTGTGCGGATCAGTGCCGTTCCTGCCGATCGAGCAGGACACAGCCGTCGTCAACTGGCCGCAGGCCGGGTCGACGACAAGCGTCGAGGCGCCATTGGTCTCGTACACACCGCTGCGCATGGAGGCATCGATCCCGTGCGCGTCGATCAGCGAGTTGGCCGCCACCGGCGGAACACTCGTCTCGACGGCTCCCCCGGGTGCCGCCGATGCGCGCCGCTACGGATTTGTTGCCACTGTCTCCCCCGAATCCGCCGACGCTCCCGCTCGGGTCGACGTTGTCCTGCGCGATCAAGTGCTGCTCTCGACACCCGTTGCTGATCTGCAAACTGGATGCGCACTCACGCTCGCCGCCGAGCCGACCCGAACCACCTTCAGCGCCACCGGTTCCGAACCGCGCGTCATCGAGGGCGACAGCCGACCACAGGTAGTCGGCGTCTTCAGCGACCTCGATTCGGCATCAGCCGGTTTGAACGTCTCGATCGAGGCGGACTCTCGCTTCACGTCGAGCCCGTCGGTGATCAAGACTCTCGCCATGATTCTCGGGGCACTCACGGCTGTCGTGTCCCTCTTCGCGCTGCACCGCCTCGACAACCGCGACGGCCGGGGCACACGCAAATTTCTGCCCGCCCGATGGTGGAAGTTCACCGTCCTCGACGGCGTCGTCGTCGGAACTCTGGTGCTCTGGCACTTCATCGGCGCTACCACCACCGATGACGGCTACCAGTTCACGATGGCCAGGGCCTCCGAGCAATCGGGCTACATGTCCAACTATTTCCGGTGGTTCGCGGTCCCCGAGACCCCGTTCGGAACGCCGTACTACAACATCCTCGGACTCCTGGCGCACGTCAGCACTGCAAGCCCCTGGGTTCGTCTGCCTGCTCTGTTGGCAGGCATCATCACCTGGCTCGTCATCAGCCGCGAGGTCGCGCCTCGACTGGGAGCCGCAATTCGCGGAAACCGGCTCGCCCTGTGGACCGGCGCGCTTGTCTTCCTCGCGTTCTGGCTTCCGTTCAACAACGGACTGCGCCCCGAACCGATCGTTGCTCTCGGCGTCCTGCTGACGTGGTGCTCGATCGAACGCGCAGTCGCGACGAGACGACTTCTGCCGGTCGCAGTCGCGATTCTGATCGCCGGATTCACCTTGACCGCCGGGCCTTCCGGCCTCATCTGCTTCGCCGCACTGATCGCCGGAATCCGCCCGATCATGCGCATCATCATCGAACGTGCCCGCACCACCGGTTACATCGCGGCCGTCGGGCCACTGCTAGCTGCCGGACTGTCGATCCTCATCCCCGCGTTCGGCGATCAGAGCCTCGCCGCCGTCATCGAGATGCAACGCGTCCACTCGATCTCACCGAACCAGCCCTGGTTCGACGAGTACCTCCGCTACCAATACCTCTTCAACATCTCCGTCGACGGTTCTCTGACCCGCAGATTCGGTGTGTTCGTCATGGTTCTGTGCCTTGGCGTCTGCACCGCGATGATGCTGCGCAAGGGCGGCCGGATTCCCGGTTTGGCCGCCGGTCCGTCACGCCGCGTCGTGGGGCTGACGATCGGCGCACTGCCACTGCTGATGTTCTCGCCGACCAAGTGGACGCACCACTTCGGAATCTTTGCCGGACTCACCGCCGTTCTGGCGATGATGACGGCGGTCGCCGTGGGTACAAAACTCCTGCGCTCGCCGCGCAATCGGGCCCTATTCGCGGCAGCCGTACTGTTTCTCCTGGCCGTCGCATTCACCGGCAGCAACAGCTATTACTACGTGTCCAGCTACAGCGTTCCGTGGTGGGACAAGCCGGTGTCGATCAGCGGACTCGGCGCGAGCACCGTCCTCCTCGGGCTGACCGTGCTGATGCTCGGCGTCGCCGCGTGGTACTTCTTCCGTGAGCCGTACACCGCCGGGAAGGAACCGTCCGCGAAGCACGCTCGACTGCTTGCCATCTCGCCACTGACGATTGCCGCAGGTGCCATGGTCCTCTTCGAGGTGCTGTCCATGGCCAAGGGCGCGGTCACCCAGTACCCGGCCTATTCGGTGGGCCGTGCAAACGTCGACGCCGTTCTCGGCCAACACTGCGGACTCGCCAACGACGTTCTGCTCGAGACCGATCCGAACGCCTCGATGCTGACGCCCCTCTCGGGCAGCGTCGCCACAGCACTCTCCGCCGGCGGGGCTACGGGATTCGATCCGAATGGCGTCGCCTCCGACCTTCGAGCAGACAAGGAAGCCACGGCTACCGGCGGCGCGAACACCGTCGACACCTCCGAGGACACCGCCGGTAACTCGGCCGGAACCGGCGGAGGCGCCGGACAGACCGGGGTCAACGGCAGTTCGGTCGCGTTGCCGTTCGGTCTCGACCCGGCGACAACACCCGTCATGGGTAGTTACGGTCAGCCCTCCCCCGGCACTCTGACCAGCGACTGGTACCAACTCCCCGACGTGGGCGAGAACGCCACACGCGGAGACATCATCTCGATTGCAACCGCTGGTCGTGTTCGGTCGGTCGACAAGGACGGAATCGTCACCTACGGCCAGAACGTCGAGGTCGAATACGGAACAGCGCGTGGCGTCGACGATGCCGAAACAGACGCTGTGGAAACACTCGGAAAGATCGCGCCCCTCGACATCGGTCCGGCACCGTCATGGCGGAACCTGCGTGTGCCGCTGGACCAGATTCCCGTCGAAGCCAACAGCATTCGACTTGTCGTCAGCGACTACGACAGCAAGCCCGACCAATGGGTGGCCGTCACCCCTCCGCGGGTTCCGAAGACCCAGAAGCTCAACGACGTCGTCGGTTCACAGGCGCCCGTCATGCTGGATTGGGCTGTCGGACTGGCATTCCCGTGCCAACGCCCCTTCGATCATCGGGTCGGTATCGCCGAGGTCCCCGAGTATCGGATCCTTCCCGACCATTCCGGCGCGCTCGTGACCAGCGCATGGCAGGACCACTACGGCGGTGGACCGTTGGGGTGGATCGATCTGCTCCTGACCGCTCAGACCATTCCGTCGTACCTCGACAACGACTGGGCTCGCGACTGGGGTTCGATCGAGAAGTACACACCGATCGATCCGAGTGCAGTGCCTGCCCAGGTCGACGAAGCGACCGTTCAGCGCTCCGGGACGTGGAATCCGGGATCTATGACCATGGTTTTCTGAGCGGAATTTCTGAGCGGCTGGGTCACTGAGTGACACGGTCCAGTCGCGGGCGGATCGGACGAAACGCCTGCGACTGGACACTTGTATGACTTAGTCTCCCAGGCATGGGAGCCCTGTCACGGTCTATTACGCCTGCACTCATGGCACTGACGTGCCTGCTCGGGGCGCTCGCCTTTCCCACTCGCGCCTCTGCGGAGGTACCGGATGACTTCCTCTGGGGCGTTGCCACCTCCGGATTCCAATCAGAAGGTTCGTCACCGGACAGCAACTGGTCTCGATACTCCGATTCCGGACGAACCCACGACAAAATCGGTGATTCGGTCGACTTCCGGCATCGCTACGCCGAGGACATCGACCGGGCGGCCGATCTGGGATCGAAGGTTTTCCGATTCGGCGTCGAGTGGGCGCGAGTTCAGCCCGCCGCCGGGTGCTGGAACGAGGCCGAATTCGCGTACTACGACGACGTGGTGGCTCACATCCGCGCGCGGGGCATGACTCCGATGATCACGCTCGACCACTGGGTGTATCCGGGATGGGTTGTCGATCAAGGCGGCTGGACAAATCCGAAGACGGAAGCCGATTGGCTGGTCAACGCAGAGAAGGTAGTCGAGCGGTACTCCGGAATCGGGGCGCTGTGGATCACGATCAACGAGCCGACTGTGTATGTTCAGCGTGAATTGACCTACGGCGGAATCGCACTCGCCCAGGCACCGTCGATGTTCGATTCATTGGTCCGAGCCCACCGGGCGATCTACGACCGCATCCATGTTCTCGATCCCGGTGCCCGCGTGAGCAGTAATTTCTCCTTCATTCCCGGCGTGTCCGAGGCGATCGATTCGGTATTCACGGATCGGGTGCGCGACAAGCTCGACTTTCTCGGGATCGACTACTACTACGGTGTGGCCCTGAATAATCCGACTGCCGCGTACGCCGCACTCGACGAGTTCTACAACGTCACACCACAACCCGAAGGCCTCTACGACGCATTGATGCGGTACTCGGACAAGTATCCGGAACTCCCCCTCTACATCGTCGAGAACGGCATGCCTACCGACAATGGAGCGCCGCGCGCCGACGGTTACACACGCGCGAATCACTTACGCGATCACATCTATTGGATGGAACGCGCCCGAGAAGACGGTGCCGACGTGATCGGCTACAACTACTGGTCCATCACCGACAACTACGAATGGGGTTCGTACCGACCTCGATTCGGCCTCTACACGGTCGATGTTCTCGGCGATCCCACTGCGGCGCGAATCCCGACCGACGGCGTCGACGCCTACCGCCGGATCATTCACGAGAACGGCGTCGGGGCCGACTACGTGCCCGTCATGGCCCCGGCTTTCTGCTCGCTCGTCGATCCTCCCCGCAGCTGTACGGCTACTCGATGACGGCCGTTTTCCGAAATTCCTCCACACCTCGTCGTTAGGATGTCCCATGCGAACACTGCGAAATATCGCCGGAACTGCCGCTGCCACGGCTGCCCTGATCCTGGTTGCCGGAGGCGCTGCGACAGCAGCCCCCAACCCGGCCGATTCACCCCGCGAGGCGCAGGCACGCGCCTACATCGACGCCCTGGTCTCCCATGACGTTTCCGATGTTCATTTCGCCCCGGATGCGACGCGCGTCGAAGCCGGACTCAAGACGGGGTTCTCCGGACCACAGATGTCCGCCGACCTCGAAAACGGTATCCAATACCGCGTTATCCAGGGCGTACGAGACCTCGAGATGTCGGAAGCCGGGGACATCGTCTCGACCACCTATCTGCTCGACGCGGGAATCGGTGGCACTCGCCTCATGACCGTGGAGATTCGTGAAACCTTCGAAGTCCGTGACGGTCTCATCCACGACGTCGTCGCCCACATCATCCCAGTGTCTGTGTCCTGACGCGCGCCCGATAGCTACTGGGCGGTGCACCCGAAACTCGGGTGCACATCGCTGCGAAGGCAGCCGGCGTCGAGTATCCGAGTTCAGCCGCAACGGCTGTCACACTGGCACCGGCAGAGAGTTTCGGGAGCGAGTGAAGAATGCAGGCACGCTGCATCCACGACGACGCGCTCATCCCCGTTTCCGAGATCAGCAAGCGGTGCAGTGTTCGTTCACTGATGTGGAGTTGCTCGGCCCACCGCGTGGGCGAGTCGTGGATCGACGGACCGGCGAGATACCGCGTGCACAACGCCCGCAATCCCGGGTGCCGAGGCAGCGGAAGTTCCACAGGCAGGGGCGCAAGATCGCGAAGTTCGTGCAGGATCAGCTGAAATACCGCGGCGCCGCGTCCGTGTGCCGGGAAGTCGTCCTCCACGTTCAACTCGACATCCATGTCGACTGCAGCGACGAGCAGCTCACGCAGGAGCGACGACACCGCGACGACTCGGCACCTGACCGGGAACCACGGCGCAGCGGACGGTTCGATGTAGAGGCTTCGCGTGCTGACACCGTCCATCGTCACCGCATGAGTGACACCGGCGGGAATCATGACCGCATTGGACGGCAGAACCGTCCACTCACCGTCATCGGTTTCGACGTTCATCGCACCGTTCACAGCGAAGAGAAACTGGGCTCGTCGATGTTCGTGGGCGGCCAGCACATGACCGGGTGGGTAGTCGGTTCCGATTGCGAGAACACCGCGAGGTGAGTGATCGACGTCGTTGATCGAGATGTTGCGCACCGGAGGAACCTACCGAGTCCGTGTCTGATTGACAATGGAACGTGGCGAACCTTCGAATGTGCGCCAGCGTAAAAATCGCTATCGTTCATCGAGTGCTTCACTACGCCCTCATCCTTCTCGCTTTCGGCGCCTTGACCGGAGTCACCACCGTTCTGTTCGGATTCGGTGGCGGGTTTGTCACCGTCCCAGTCGTTTACGCTGCATCCACACTTCGGGCGGACGTCATCGATCCGATGCATGTCGCCGTCGCATCCTCGGCGGCAGTGATGGTGGTCAATTCACTCAGTGCCACAATCGCATTCAGGAAGTCAGGACGGCTTCGGGCGGAGTACATCAGACCACTGATCGGCCCCGTCGCAGCCGGAGCAGGCCTCGGAGCGGTTGCGGCAGGTCACGTCGACGACGGCGCCGTTCGAATTCTGTTCGTCCTCTACCTCGTGGTCACAATCCTCGACAGCCTTCTGCGACAAGGGTTTCTGACACCACCTGAACCTCGAGAACATCTTGACCGTCACGGCGTCCGCGCTGTCGGGATAGGCATCGGCGCCGTCGCAAGTTTCCTCGGAGTCGGCGGGAGCGTCATGACGGTTCCGATGATGCGTCGCGGCGGAGTTCCGATGGCCGACGCCGCCGCGAGCGCCAACCCGTTGAGCTTGCCTGTCGCCGTCGTCGCGACTGCGGTGTACGCGGCCTCATCAGGGCACAGCACCGCCTCGGATCTGTCAGCGGGCAGAGTCGGCGCAATCGACCTTCTCGCCGTTTGCGCGTTACTGGCCGGCTCTCTACCTGCGATTGCACTGAGCCGGCGAATTGTCGGCGCCATCCCGGACCGGATCCACGCCGCCGCCTACATCGCTTTACTCGGCGTAGTCACGGCGGTGATGATCGCGGCTTAGTGGACGGCGTACCGCAGATAGATGACGCCACTGTCGAAGGTTTTCTGTTCCAGCAGCCGCAGGTCCAGTCGCCCGCGCGGGAGAGCAGGCAATCCGCCTCCCACGCTGACCGGGCAGACGAACAGTCGGCATTCGTCGACCAACCCCGCCGCGAATGCACTTGCAGCGATCGTCGGCCCGCCGATCGAGATATCTTGTACCGCTTCGCTCTCGAGCGCACGAACGGCGTCGGCGTCGAAGTCCCGGGCAATCGTTGTGCGCGCCGTCGACACCTCGTTCAGCGTCGTGGAGTACACGATTTTATCGATGCCACCCCAGATCTGAACGAACTCGACTGTCGCCGCCTCGATTCCGGCAAACTCGTCCGGCACCGAAGAACCAACCGATGCGGAAGTACCTTGAAGGTCCTCGTGTGCCGTTGTCTCCCAGGGAATCATTGTCTCCCAGGGAATCATCGTCTCGTACATCCGGCGCCCGAGCAGGTACGTGCCGACTCCCCTCTCGAGCTCGTTGACGAACGAATGGACCTGCGCGTCGGGAACCGCCCAGTCGAAGTTCCCCTGCTCATCAGCCACATACCCGTCGATCGAGCAGATCGCCGAGTAGATCAGGCTCACCATCGGTCCACGTGCAGCACGTTGTCGACCGGTTCACGGGCGGCGGGTTTGAACGTCTCGCCGGTGAAGTACGCCGTCGGGATAAGCGCCGCCTGATGGAATCCGGCCGGAATACCCAGCAGCTCGGCAACTTCCGCTTCACGCTGCAGGTGCAATGTCGTCCACGCCGTACCGAGTCCACGTGCCCGTGCGGCCAGAGCGTAACTCCACACGGCCGGGAGTAGAGAACCCCACAGACCGGCCTGGTTCCCCTCCGGCAACGTCTTACCCGCCTTGATGCACGGAATGAGAAGAACCGGCACCTCGCCCATGTGCTCACCGAGCCACGCGACGCTGGTGCCTACTCGCTGTTGGATCGGCGCGCGATCGGGATCATCGGCGAAGAGTTTTGCCGCCGAACCGTGAGAAGCAAGGTACTCGTCGGTGACTTCCTTGTAGATCTGCCCGACTGCTGCACGCAGTGCCGGATCGGTCACCACCATCCACTGCCACCCCTGGCGATTCGAACCGGAGGGCGCCTGCAGGGCGATCTGGAGGCATTCCTTCACCAGGTCCAACGGCACGGGACGGGTCAGATCCAGACGCTTTCGAACCGTCCGCGTTGTGGTCAGTAATTCGTCGGGTGTCAGGTCGAGTACGAGATACGACGTCATCTCCCGATCATTGCACTGTCGCGAGCAGTGAGCAGGACAGTCCGTCTACACTTTTCTGATCCCGTGCGTGCTGGTTGTCGGGAGTATTTCCCGATCAAAGGACTTTCGACATGAGTTGGCACGTCTGGTTGGCGTTCTTCGGAGCAAGTTGGGTGATCAGCCTGTCACCGGGGGCCGGCGCCATTGCGTCGATGTCGTCAGGGCTTGCCTACGGCTTGCGGCGCGGATACTGGAACATCTTCGGGCTGCAGTTGGGATTGCTGCTGCAGATCGGAATTGTCGCGGCCGGGGTCGGTGCAATTCTCGCCAGTTCGACCGTGGCCTTTTCCTTGATCAAGTGGTTCGGTGTGGCATACCTCGTCTACCTGGGAATCAGGCAGTGGCGATCGGCGCCCACCGAGGTGGAGACCGACGAGGCAACCGCGAGCAGTTCCGGCCCGATGATGATGCTTCGCGGTTTTCTCGTGAACGCGAGCAACCCGAAGGCTGTCGTTTTCATGCTCGCAGTGCTCCCACAATTCCTGGACCCGTCGGCACCGCTGCTTCCGCAGTATCTGATCATCGCCGCCACGATGTGCGCAGTCGACGTGATCGTGATGACCGGATACACCGGGCTGGCCGCACGGGTGCTCACCTTGATGCGATCCCCCAAACAGCAGAGAACCACCAATCGAGTGTTCGCCGGCCTGTTCTTCGGAGCCGCCGGCTTCCTCTCGAGCATCGGACGTGCAGCGGCTTGATCGGTCACAGGCCTGCAATCAAGTTTACGACGGACGCCACGATCACCGAACCGAACAGGTACGAGAGCAATGCGTGGCCGAGCGCCATCGCGCGCATGTCCGACGACTTCAAGTTGGTGTCGGAAATCGCGAAGCTCATCCCGACTGTGTAGGCCACGTAGGCGAAATCGCTGTACCGCGGCGGTTCTTCCTGATTGAAATCGATTCCGCCGTCGGGGCCCGAGTAGTACAGCCGCGCATAGCCGAGGGCGAAGAGCGTGTGGACCGCCAGCCACGAGATCACGACACTACCGACTGCAACCGATGCCGCCACGACTTGGTAGTGATGTCCGTCGGGTGCCGCCAAGAGCAGGAACGCGATACCGACGAGGCTCGCGACGGCAGCGCCGAGAATCAGCAGGTGTGCGACGTTGCGAGCCGGTTCTTCCCGCGTTGCGTGGCTCGCGGTGAGCGTCGCATCGAAGGGCCAGACCAGAATCCACGTCCACACCGTGAACACCATCGCCGCGACATCCCAGCCGATCAGGAAAGCGAACCGGGGGTAGCCGACCAACGCCGTGACGACGCCTGCAGCGACACCGAGCACCAGACCTGTCGACACTCTCAGCGCTGGCCCGGCACCCAGCTCACTCCGCGGAACCGGGTTGATCGGAAGGTCGTGCGATCGATCGTTCACGGGCTCAGTCAACCACCGTTCGCAATGAGACGGTGGTTACGCCGCAAGGTAATCGAGAAGCAGGCGTGTCAGGCGTTGCAGGTGTCGACCAAAGGCTTGCCGTTGAATCTGTCCAGCACGTACTGCAATCCGACACCGAAGTCCGCTACGGCCGGCGCGAGGTGATTGTTACCGCTCCCCGGATTCACTGCAGGCAGGGTGTCGGTGAACAACGTCGCCTCGGCCCCGCGCGCGCACCAGTCCTGAACCAGGCGCCGGGTTTGCTCGTACGGGATGAAATCGTCGTTGAGCGCTCCGTTGACCAGAATCGGCGAGGCCGGGGTTCGCCGCCCGATGCGTTGTTCCTCGATCACCTGCTGGATCTCCGGTACCGATTCCACCACGTCGGCAAGTGGCCGGCCGTCCGTGGTCCACGACGCCGTCGACTGCTTCCCGTACTTGGTTCGGGAATCGATGAGGCATTGCCCGGCGACGTTGGCGAGCACGGACCGGCCGTAGTCGTTGAGTCGAGATTCGATCGGCTCTCGGGCGGCGGGATATCGGTCGAGGACGCCGTTGATCGTGTAGCCGATCGCGGCCATCAGGCCGGTACCGTCGATATGACGCAGAACGCTTGCCAGGTCTGCCGGGGGCGCGCTCGCGTAACTCCCGACCAGATTCAACTCAGGCGCGTATTCGGGTGCCAGTTCGGTTGCAGCGGCAGTGGCGCCGCCGCCCTGCGAATGGCCCCACAGCGCTATCGGATCGTCCTCTCCTGCGTTCGCCAGGGCTCGGGCAGCGCGTGCACCGTCCAACATCGCATGGGCTTCCTCGGCGCGATTGACGTAGGTATGGGTGCCGGGTGTTCCGAGTCCGATGTAGTCGGTGACAAACACGCGAACGCCCTGGGCTAGGAATGCGAAAGCAAATGCGGACTCGTAGTTGACGCCGACACTGTCCACACCGGCACCGTAGTTCGACGGATTCCCGGGTTCCGCCAGGCGGAGTTGACCGGCAGTGGGAAACATCCTCGACGGCGCGCACTGATCACCTTGGCCCTGAGTGCCCGGACCGATCACGACCGTCGGGCGCGGGCCCGCGCCTGACCACGGGGCGGCCGGCTCCAGGTACGAGCCCGACACAGCAACATTGGATCCGTGGGTGTCGGTACTCGAATACAGGATCCGGGTCCCCACACCAGGCACTCCGCCAACGGCACCGGCCAGCGGCAGCGGTTCCGTCCGAATCACCGAACCCGGATCACCGACGTCGCCCGGAATCGCGTCGTAGAAATCGTTCACAGGTTCGGCGTTCGATATCGGTGTGAACAGTAGCGAGGTCGACAACAGCGCCGATACCGCAACGGCCGAAACCTTCAGTGCCGCGAGGACAACCTTCCGGGTGCTCATGGAAATCCAACGTATAGGCCTCAGTCGACGCGCGGACCGGTTTCGATCTGCGGGACTTCAATCGATCGATACCAACTGCTACGCGAGCGGGCCATGCCACTGGCCCCCCGATCCCCTGGTTTCACGGCCAGGACCTGATGAATCGTAAGCCTGTGCGGCTCCTCGAAACCCAGGGCACTGGCAGCGAGATACAGCAACCAGGTACGCACGCGGGGAGCACCGACCTGTAGGACCGATGCGTCCCAGTTCTCGCGAAGATTCTGTACCCACGCGCGCAGTGTCAAGGCGTAATGCTCGCGCAACGCCTCGCTGTCACGCGTCTCGAAGCCTGAAAGTTCGAGCGCATCAATGGTTTTGCTCAGCGGAAGGATCTCACCGTCCGGGAAGATGTACCTGTCGATGAAACTGCGTCCGTCATCGACGTTGTCCGACAAAGACTTCACCGCCGCGATGGCGTGATTGAGCAGACGACCCTGCGGCACGAGCAGGTCGTAGAGTTTTGCCGTGTACACCGGCAAATTGGCCAGGCCCACATGCTCGGACATGCCGATGCTCGAAATCGCGTCGTACGGGCCGTCGTCGACGTCGCGATAGTCCTGCACCCGAATCTCGATACGATCGGCCAAACCCGCGTCGGCAACTCGTCCCTTGGCGTACTCGACCTGCTCGTTGCTCAGTGACACTCCGACGACGTCGACGCCGTAGTTCTGGGCAGCGTGCAGTGCCATCGATCCCCAGCCACAACCGACGTCGAGCAGTCGCATTCCCGGCTTCAGATCGAGCTTGCGGCAAATCAGATCCAGCTTCGCGTACTGAGCAGCTTCGAGGGATTCGACCCCTTCCGGCCAGTACCCGCACGAATAGACCATGCTCGGCCCGAGAAACATTTCGTAGAAGCGGTTCCCGACGTCGTAGTGATGGGAGACCGTGGCCGAATCGCGTGATTTACTGTGCCGCTTGCCTCGCTTACGACGCATCTCGATCGACGGAGGCGATGGCGGTGGACCCACCGCCCCCAAGCCGGCGAAAGTACCGGCGGCGCGCACCAGCGAGCGCAACGGCAACGCCGACAAACGATTCTCACCGAGCCGCGTGACCAGATCCGGGACATCGAGGAGCGCAAAGATATCGCCGTCTACGTCCAGATCGCCGGACACGTATGCCCTCGCCAGCCCCAATTCGTTGGGAGAGTACAGGACTCGACGTAGGGCACGCCGATTCCGGAAATGTACCCGCGCAGCGGCGTCCGGCGGACCTGCCTCCGAACCGTCCCAACATCGCACGCGAACCGGAAGCGGAACCCCGATCACTTCCTCGAAAACCGTCAAAATTTTGGTCGCGGCACCAGTCACAGATCAACCCCTCCGACAAAGATGGTTAGCCGATGACAGAAAACTTACGCCCGATTCGCGAATCTTTCGCGCCATTTGTCCGAGTTTTGGGCAGTGTTCACCGCAGTTTCGGTATTCATCGAGGTTTCGGTATTCATAGCGGTGTCAGGGCTCCACCAGCCCGGCGAGGAATTCCACCAGCAGTCTCTTCGTGACCTCACGTGGCAGCGATTCCACTGCCGCGAGGACGGCCGCCATGTCCAAGGGAGAATCAGCAGAACCCCGAGGATCCAGCCCCGCCGACCTCAAAGCTGCCGCGACAGCGTCACTTGGCAACGCAAGAACATCGGCGACGGTGACATCGCCACGTTCGAATGCTCCGGCCAACTCTGCCAGTGCCGGCGGCGCCTCGGCTGCCGCCGAGCCGCGAACGTCGTCGGCACCGAGGACGAGCGCA
Organism: Rhodococcus sp. ARP2; assembly: GCF_001029585.1. Classification (NCBI taxonomy): domain Bacteria; kingdom Bacillati; phylum Actinomycetota; class Actinomycetes; order Mycobacteriales; family Nocardiaceae; genus Rhodococcus; species Rhodococcus sp. ARP2. Next base: position 55,615 of record NZ_LEKE01000090.1, read on the forward strand.
TTGGTCAACTCGCCGAGCACCGACTCGGTCACCGGGGTGACGGTGAGGTGGGTTGTTCGAGGCAATACAGTTCCGTCAGGTTGCGTCGACGCCGGCTGCCCTTGAAGGACGAAGCCGCGGGCACCGACAGCGCTTACCCAGCGATGCGGATCGACTCGACGTTCGAGGGGCACCGAACCATCGGTGGCGACCGCGAACAGCGGCCCCACCGGCGAGCCCACGACGCGAAGCCCGTCGATGCTCTGGACCGTCTCGATCAGCGCACGGGTGGCCCGCTGCGCCCGGGACACCAGTTCGGCGTACCCCGATTGCCCGAGAACTTGCGAAATCGCCCACGCTCCGGCCAGAGCAGCAACGGATTTGGAACCGAGAAGCGTGGGATTGACCACCGGATACCCCGGCCAGTCCGTGAGCCCGAAATACTGCTTGCGATGCAGGTCACGCCCGCGGTGCAGCAAGACCGAGACGCCCTTGGGTGAGTATCCGTACTTGTGGAAGTCGACCGACATGCTGGTGACACCGGGCACCTGGAAATCCCAGGGCGGCAGATCACCCCACCACGGCAACGCAAGCCCGCCGATGCAGGCGTCGACATGTAATGGAATCGAATGTGCACGAGCAACTTCCGCGACGTCGGCGATCGGGTCGAGCGCCGCGAACGGGTAATTGGGCGCCGAGACGACGATCAGAACCGTGTCCTTCCGAACTGCCGTCGCAATATCTTGTGCGCCCACGCGCCCCGACGTGGGATCTACGGGTACCAGGATGAGTTCCAGTCCGAGTAGGTGCGCTGCCTTGTGGAAAGCGGCGTGCGCGGTGGTCGGAAGAACCAGCGAACCCTCACCCGGCGGGAGCCCGCGGAAGTCGCGAGCTGCCTTGACGGCCAACACACAACTCTCCGTTCCGCCGCTGGTGACATTTCCGACGACTACTCCTCCGGTGTCTGTGTCTGTGTCTGTATCGGTATCTGCGGCTGGGTCTGAAGCTCCATGGAGGAACTCGCGAGCGAACGCAACCAACTCACGCTCCATCACCGCCGTGGACGGGAACACCGTCGGGTCGAGACCGTTGACCGGCTGAACCAATCGAGCTGCGTCCGCTGCCAACTCGTCGAGGGCTGCGAGACCGCTGTCGTACACGTACGACAGAACCCGGCCTCCGTGCGTCGGGGCGTCCTGCTCACGAAGCGAACGCAGCCGAGTCAAGATGTCGGCCGCCCTCTTCTCGAGGTTCGTGCTCTCGACGATCTTGCCCTGAAGTTCCTCGGCCTGAGTGGAACTCATCGTTCACCTACGTTCTCGTGAGTGGATTCTTGTTCGGTGCGGTAGTTCCGCAGTACGACCAGGCTGATCGCAACCAGGATCGCCGGGACGACCGAGAAGCCAAAAGCTATTCCGGTCAGCGCTGATTCCGGTTGCACGACAGTTTCGCCCGCAGTTTTCGAAACGAAGCCGGTCACCGCGAGTACACCCAAGAACACCGCGGGCCCCAGGGCAAGGCCTGCGGTTTCCGAGGCTGTCCAGATACCACTGAGCGAACCACCACGTTGGCGTCCACCGATTCGCGCGTCGTCCTCGATGACGTCAGGAAGCATCGCCAACGGGAAAACCTGCATGCCGGCATATCCGACGCCGGCAAGGGCGACGGCACCGTAGATCCACGAACCGGCGTTGACAGCCGCAAGGGTCAACAACGCCGTCGCGACGACAAACAGAACCGAGGACACGACGTAACCGCGAAGCTTTCCGTACCGATGCGAGAACCGGTACCACAGCGGCATGACGACGAGAGCTGGTCCGACGAGTGCAACGAACAGACCGGTGAGCGCGCCTTCGCTGCCCATCACATAGGTCGCCAGATATTGCGCACCCGCCAACATCACAGCGGTGGCAAGTGCTTGGAGCACAAAGACGATGACCAGCAATCGGAACGCGCGGGTGCGTCGTATCGCGTCGAACCCGTCCCGGTACTGCGAGAGCAACGATCCGACCGGCGCGTCCGCGTGAGTCACCGTGTGGCGCGCCGCTCCGCGAACTGCCCAGATCATTGCCCCACACATCAGCGCCGACACCCCGATCGCCATGACCAGATAACCGCGTGCTCCGCCCCCGGCAGCGTCGCGAAGTTCCGGTCCACCAGCGCCGATGACCAGAATTGTCAGGGCCAACACCGCAATTCGAACCGATACCAAACGAGTGCGTTCGTGGTAATCGCCGGTCAACTCGGTCGGCAACGCGATGTACGGCACCTGAAAGAGGCTGTAGGCACTGGCCGCGAGCAGGAAGAAGACGAGCACCCACAACGCCCCGACTCCGGGGCCCGCAGACACGGGGGCTGAGAACGTGAGAATGAAGAGCAACGGCAGTCCCAAAGCGCCTGCGAGCATGAGTGGCACTCGCGTACCAGTTCGATGAGAGCTTCGATCGCTGATCGACCCGATCAGCGGATCGATCAGGACGTCGGCGATTTTCGGGACAATGACTACAAGCGACGCGAGCGCCGCGGCCACGCCGAGCGTATCGGTCAGGTAGTACGCCAGTACCAGACCTGGAAGCACGCCGAATCCACCCGTGCCGACACTTCCCGCTGCGTATCCGGCCACCACACCACGCGAAAGCCTGTCAGGCGATCTACCTTCACGAAGACGTACCGGTTTGTCTGTAGTCACCGTCCACACACTAATGTCACGACTCCGTACCGCGAGGGCAAAAGAATCTCGATGACCAGAAGTCGCTCACTCGGACGGGCCGGGCATGCCAGACTGTGACCCGATTCGCACACGAACGAAAGCCTGAAGACGATGGTTGATCCACTGACAGAGATCTGGCCTCCGTACGGAGTCACGATCACGTGTGGGCGCATCACCTTGGTCCCTGTGCGCGACGACCATTTCCCCGAACTCGCTGCGCTGGTCCGAGCCGGCATTCACCCTGCCGAACAGATGCCGTTTCTCGTCCCCTGGACGGTGGGCACTCCCGAAGAAGTGTCGCGAAGATTCATCCAATACCACTGGTCGGTCCGCGGAGCGATGACCACGGCCGACTGGAAATTCGAAACAGCCATTGTCGTCGACGGAGAAATTGTCGGCTGCCAGGCGTTCGCCGCGACGGACTTTCCCAAAAGTCGTACCGGTGAAACCGGCTCGTGGATCGGGCGCGGGTTCCAAGGCCGGGGCATCGGCACTCTTGCCCGACAGGCAATCTGCGCATTCGCATTCGACTCTTTGGGCGCACGAAGCGTCGTGTCGTCGGCGTTCACGGACAACCCCGCCTCGATCACGGTGTCGACCAAAGTCGGCTACCGCGCCGACGGCACAGTAGAGGAGTTGGCTGCCGACGGCCGAATGACCGTGCGTCGACTCTTCACCCTCAGGCGCGAAGATTTTGTCGCACCGCCGTACCCCGTCGAAGTGACCGGCGCAGACGCGCTCAGGGCGATGCTGGGTATCGACTGAGCGAGCTACCCGTGCACCGTGACAGCCGGTAGAACAGACGCATGGAACCCTCCGACATGATGGCCGCAGTCACCTCGTCCATGCGCGACCGTACCGGACGCACTCTCGAAGAATGGGTTGAGGCTGTACGGACGTCGGGGGTCGACCCGCTCGATCAGAACGAAGTCCGCAAGTGGCTGAAAGCAGAGCACGGTGTACCGCAGAACTCGCAGTGGGCAATTGCATTCGAGACTGCCAAACAGTCCGGATGGGTGGAGCCGACCGTCGAGCAATACATCGACCAGCAGTACAGCGGTCCGAAGGCAGCACTGCGACCCATCTTCGATGCAGCCCGACGTCTGATCGAAGAGCTCGGAACCGATGTTCGAGTCGAAGGCCGCGGAACATACACGCCCTTTGTTCGCGCTCGCCAATTTGCTGCCATCGCAGCGGCCACCAAAGCCCGAGTCGACCTCGGGCTACGTTTTGTCGAGGCCCCCGGTTCCGAACTTCTGGTGCCGGCCAAAGCTCCCGGGCAGTCGACTCACAAGATCGGGCTCACCAGCACCGAGGACGTGAACGACGAAGTCGGATCGCTGATAGCCATCGCGTATCTACAGAACGGCCGGTAGGACACTAACTCGCCGCCACGCAACCACTCACCGGCACGCTGCACGAAAGTCCCTGTTCTCCTTGTCGGAGAACAGGGACTTTCTTCACCGCGGGGGAAGGTCGCTGCGACGTGTCAGCTCAGGCCGAAGATCGCGCCGATGATGGTCCGAGCAGCCTCGAAGAGCGCATCAACGGACGGGACACCGATTTCAGAGCTGATGGAAAAAAGGGAACCCAACATACGATCCTCCGGAGATAGTTTCTGAATGGCTTACTGCCACAAGGAAAATGCTACGGGTTCTACTTGTGGAACGGAAGCATGGGGACCCCGAGTGTGACAACTCCGGACCAAAGTCCCGGCACCGCAGATCTACTGCACCCCAGCATGATTACTCTCCCCCGCTTCGGATTCGACGCCTTCAGGATTGTCGACGAGGACTTTCGCAACACTCGCCAAAGCCTCCATGCTCGACATTTCCGCGTGAGAGCAGTCGACCAGGTACGGCCGCAGTGGCCCCACCAGTTGGGACCATTTTTCGACCAGGTGACGATGTTCAGGCAGATCATGCTGCGCCACAAACAATTCCACTGAGCCGAAATAGCGCCGCGGCGTGTGGTCCCGAACGATTCGCGACAGTTTTTCAACCCGCCCCACTACGGATTCGAGAACCGTATCGGAAAGGAAATCCATACCGGTCTGCCTTCGGATCTCTGCCGCAACGTCTACGAAAGTCAATGCTGCAGTTTCAGTTTCAACCTCAGCTAGTCCGATCTGTGCAAACAGTTCGGAAGGTTTCGGAGCCGCTTGTACCGATGGCATCATCTCCGGCAACAGCGCGTCGAGCATGACAACCGAACCGACCAGATCGCCCGTCTCTTCGAGTTGGCTCGCCATCTCGAGCGCGATCGTTCCACCGGCAGACCAACCCAGTAGATGGTATTCACCCGACGGCTGCACATTCCGTACGGCATCGACATACCCCGACGCCAACTCCGCCACCGTGCCGGGTAGCTCACCTGCACCCGTTGCCTGGATGCCGTATACCCGTCGACCTTCGAGCTGACCGACGAGTCCGACGTAGCACCAGGCAATTCCGCTGACCGGATGCACACAGAACAACGGCGGCCTTAGGTCATCAGGATTGCCGCCCAACATGACGATCGTGTCCAGCGGATCCGAATGGAACGAATCACCCTCCACGACGTCGGCATGAACGAGATCCATCCGAGAGGCAAGCTCCGCCACAGTTCGATCGGTGAAAATCCATTGAACCGGGAAATCCCTGTTCAGGGTCTCACGCAAGCGCGAAGCCACTCGAACTGCACCCATGGATGTCCCGCCGAGCTCGAAGAAGTCGTCGTAGCGGCCCACCGATTTCGCGCCGGTCACGCCCTCGAATGCCTGTGCCACTTGACGTTCGGTATCCGAGACGGGTCGATCCACACTCGACCCTACCTGCGGCGAAGGAGCAGGAAGTGCCGCTACGTCTATCTTCCCCGAAGCGAGCAACGGGACCACTCCCATCACCGTCACCGAAGAAGGCAGCAGGTGCTTCGGCAGCAGGCCGGAGACAAACCCGCGAAGCTCCGATTCCGTCACCGAACCGTTTTCCGCCAGCGTTACGTACGACCGGAGTTCAGCGGATCCGTGCCCGTCGTCAGAGACGACGGTAACCGAGAAGATCACTGCTCCATGGCTTGACAGAGCCACGTCGACCTCCGCCGGTTCCACGCGGACACCCCGCACCTTCACCTGTGCGTCGTTGCGCCCCAGGTACTCGAGCGCTCGGTCGTGACGCCTACGACGCACGAGGTCACCCGTGCGATACATCCGAGTTCCCACCGCATAAGGATTGGCAACAAAACGCTCGGCAGTCAGACCCGGGGAGGTGACGTACCCCCGTGCCACATTCTCGCCGGCGAGGAATAGTTCTCCCGCAACGCCATCCGGAACCGGTCGGAGCCTCTGATCGAGAACAAACGCCGTCGTGCCAGGTACCGGGGTGCCGACAGTGACGTCCCCGTCAGTGATCCGCGCGGAAATCGATGCCGCGATCGTTGATTCGGTCGGTCCGTATCCGTTGACGATGCGATGGCGGGGTGACCACGCCGACGCAAGGCGGGCAGAGAGCGGCTCCCCCATAGATTCGACGATCAACGGTTGCACTGCATCCGGATCGACTGTGGCCAGGACCGTTGGCGTCACGATCAGATGTGTGACGTCGGCAGCGACCAGCAGATTCGTGAGTTCCTCTCCTCCGTAGACGAAGTCAGGAGCCAGAATCAACGTTCCACACCCTGCCGCCGCCAGAAGAATCTCGATCACCGACGCGTCGAAGGTCGACGACGCCAATTGCAGGACTCGGGGGCCACGATCGAACTCGGCGATCTCGACGTGCGCGGTGTAGACGTTCATGATTCCGCGGTGTGAAACCTCGACACCCTTGGGTCTTCCCGTGGAACCCGACGTGTAGATGACGTAGGCGAGGTTGTCGGGATGAGCCGGCGTTGCCGATACCTCGACAGCCCCACCAGCAGTGCGGGATTCATCCATCGCCACCCACTCGACGGAGTCAGGCAAACTCTCGGATGCACCTCGCGCTGTCAAACCGACAACCGAACGGCACTCCTCGACCATCGTCTGCCGGCGCGCTGTCGGCAGAGCCGGATCGAGCGACAGCCACGCTGCGCCTGCCCGCGCTACCGCCCACAGCGCAACGATCCACAGATGCCCGCGACCGAGCGCAACGGCCACCACGTCATCGGGTCCGATTCCTCGGACCACCAACTCGCGAGTCCAGTGCGACGACTCCTCGTGCAGGTCGCGATAGGTCCAGCGCCTGCCGTTCTCTTCCAGCGCGATGCCGTCGGGTGCCTGCCGCAGCGCGCGTTCGAAAATGTCCGCAATCGTCAGCGGTTCGACGTGTCGAGGATTCGCAGCCGTCAGCGCCGAGCGTTCGAGACCGGACAGCAATTCGATCTCCCCGACCACGATCTCGGGTTCCGCTGTCACTGCTTCGGCGATACGTGTCACGCGCTGCATGAACAGTTCCGCCGTCGACGCGCGGAATCTGTCTGTGGCATAGAGCAATCGAATCGTCAGACTGGCACCGGTGTCGACCAGGTCCCACGTCAAGTCGTAACCGGTCGACGACCCTGCCTTGTCGATGTCGAAGACGGTGATGCCGTCGATCTGCGGCACGTCGAGCGCTCGCCGATATGCCAGCATGACCGTGAACAGGGGATGCTCGTTCATCCTGCGCGGCGGATCGACCTTCGCAACTACATCGTCGAACGAGACGTCCGCGTTCGCCATAGCTTCCAGATCGACACGACGAACCTCGTCCAGGACAGCAGCGAAGCGGTCGGAGGAGTTAATCCTCGTGCGCAATGCGACAGTACCCACCATCATGCCGGCCACGCTCAGCAGCGCCGGATCGTTCCGCAGACTCACAGCTGCTCCCACCACGACGTCGTCCGTGACGCACTCGCGAGCGAGCAGCACGGCAATCACGCTGTGGACAACCATGAATACCGTGACGCCATGCGAACGAGCCAACGCCGACAACGCGTCATAGGTGGCACCGTCGAGGACTTCCGTCACCATCTCGTCGGATCGTGAAGACACCGGACTCCGGGGGTTGTCGACGGGTAGAGCCAACACATCCTCGACGCCACCAAGTGCGTTCGACCAGTAGTCGAGTTGCCGATGCGCCACGCTCAGAAGATCCTCCGGATCGCCCAAGCTCTCTCTCGCCCAGAGACTGTAGTCGCCGTAGCTGATCCCCTCAGCGGAGCAATCCCATTCCCTTCCGAGCGCCCTCGCCTCGAAGGCTGCCGCGAAATCGGCAAGGATCGGGCCCATCGATGCACCGTCGATTGCGATGTGGTGAACAACCAGTACCAGGACAGTCAATCCTGCAGAATCGGCTCCAGCTTTTTCGCTGAACACACGCACACGGAACGGAACATCTCGTTCGAGATCGAACGGCACAGTCGCGAAGGCCGAAGCGCTCGCACGGATATCGTCGACCCACACCGCAGTGAGATCAAATGCAACAGAGTCTATTTCAACCTGTTGTGGACCGAACTCACCCGGAACAAACACAGTTCGCAACACGGCATGGTGATCGACGACGTCACCGAGGGCGCTGCTCAAGACCGAACGATCGATGTCGTCTGCCAGGACCGCTGCAAACGTCAGGTTGTACGCAGTCGATTCCGGCTGAAGCTGATTGATCAGCCAGAGTCGTTGTTGCGAGGGCGCCAGCGGGGCCGGCATGCCGGGATCACGTCGAGTCAGTTCGCGGCGTTTGCCATCGGACGCGCTCGCCGACAGCCACTGAGACATCGCTCGCGGCGAAGGATTGTCGAAGACGGCGCGAACAGGCACGTCCCGCGCGAAGATCGAGGCGAGTCGACCTGCCACCGCTGCCGCGGCCAACGAATCACCACCTGATTCGAACAGGTCGTGCAGAGCGCCGAAACTTCCGGACACGTGTTCCGACATGACAGCGGTGACGAGTTCCTCCGAAACCGTCACTGCTGCATCGGGCGCCTGGCTCTCGAACACATGGCGCCGCAACGCATCTGCGTCCAGTTTTCCATTCGTCGTGAGCGGGATCGACTCCAATACGATCACGCGGCCGGGCATCAGATACGCAGGCAACATCGCGGCCAACTCGATTGTCAGCTGATCCGCCTCCACACCATCGCCAACCGCGCACGCAACGGCGATCTCGTCGACGAGGACAACCGCCGCAGCCTCGACGCCCGTGCACCGCCGCAGAGCTGATTCGATTTCGGCAGGCTCGACGCGGATTCCTCGCACGCTCATCTGACGGTCGGAGCGTCCGACGAATCCGAGCGTGTCATCGGTGCGGCGGTGAACCAGATCACCGGTCCGATAACGGCGGCGTCCACCTGGTGCTGCGACGAACGAGCTGGCGGTGCCGGCGGGATCTCCGGCATAGCCCATCGCAAGCCCGGGCCCGCTGACGTACAACTCACCGATCCCGGCCCACGGCACCGGACGCAGTCGCGTATCCAGTACCTCTGCACCGATTCCGGCGAGCGGAACTCCGATGGTGACCCGATGATCCACCTCGGCGACGGTCGTGACCACCGTGCATTCCGTCGGTCCGTATGCGTTGAGCATTCGCGCGCGGCGACTCCATGCACGCGCGGTGGAAGGTGAGAGCACATCGCCACCGACTGCCACCACCTCCAATGAGTCGAACCGCTCCGGAGCCATGGTGTCGAGTACGGCCGGAGTGGACAACATGTGAGTGACGCCGCGTTCTGCGACGAATTCTTCGAGTGCCCTTCCGCCGAAAGCCTCCCGAGGAGCGACCGCCAAGGTAGCCCCGGCGCCGATCGCCAACATCATCTCGAGAATCGCCGCATCGAACGTCGGTTTGTAACCGTGCAGCACAACCGAGTCCGAAGTCACGCCGTACTTCCGGATTGCGTCGTCGGTAAGAAGGCCCAGACCTCGGTGGGTGACTGCAACGCCTTTCGGTTCACCAGTCGACCCGGACGTGTGAACGACGTACGCGACTGAATCCGGATACTGCCGACCGGGAACGGGGCTGCGGTCGGAGAGCACTGTGCGCAGTTGCTTCAGCCGTGCCGGCGGCAGGTCGGGGTCGATCGGCACGAATGCCGCGCCCGTTTTCGAGATCGCCAACATTCGGACCAGGTACGCGATAGTCCGTACCGCCGGAATCTCGTACACGGCACCCGGTCCTGCGCCCCGAGCCACCAGTTCCCAGGCTTGGGCATCCGAGGCAGAGTCGAGTTCGGCATACGTCACCGTGCGCTGCCCGTCGTCGAGAGCAATGTTGTCAGGGAATCGCGCCGCTGTGGCGGCGAAAATCTGGGTCAGCGTCCGGGACGAATCGACCTCGACAGCAGTCCAACTGGGCGCCGCGCCCACCGCGAGATCCGAAACGAGTACTGGCACATCCTCGGCCATCGAGGTGAGCACTCTCGACAGTTGTCGAGCAACCGCGTCGGCGCTCGAAGGATCGAACGCGCTCGCGGCATAGATGAGCGCTCCGGTCAACGATCCGTCGACAGCGGGTGCGAGCGAGACGTGCATGGGGAACTTCGTTGTCGCGGTCTCGATTTCGCGAGCCTCAATCGTGAGACCGGCCACCTCCACGGCAGGGATCGCGAAGTTCTGCAGACCCAGCGCAATCTGGGGAGTTCGTCCGCCGAGCAGCTCACCAACCAATTCGGCAGGAACAGAGCTGTTTTCGAATGCTGCCACATCAGCATCGAAAGCTGCACCCAACAGAAGGTCGATCGGCACGTCCCCGTCGATCCGCAGGCGAAGAGGCACCGTATCCACGAACATGCCGACCACGCCGTCGAGCTCAGGCGTACGCCGTCCGTCGACAGCAGTCGCGATCACGACATCGGGATTTCCACTCAGCTTGGCAAGCACCACGGACAACGCCGCATGAACCACCGCAAACAGCGAGACCTTCAATCGATCGGCTCGCGCCTGCAGTGCCGAGGTGATGACGGCTGGAATCACGAAGTTCACTCGCTGCGCTACGGAATCCGGCCCGCCATCAGAATGATCCACCGTCAGCGGCGACACAGATGTCACACCGTCGAGCGTTCGGCGCCAGAACTCCTCGACGACAGGGGAAACGTCACGTGCTGTCTCCCACGCGGCAAAATCCCCGTACTGGATCGGCAGCGGAGACCATTGCGGATCCAGTCCAGCTCGTCGCTTGCCGTAAGCGGTCAGCAGGTCGCCGACCACCGTTCGCATCGACACCCCGTCGACTGCGATGTGATGAAAGCTCACTGCCAGAACGTGCCTGACCGGTGACACCTGGAGCAGCATCCAGCGCACCGGCAGGTCTGCCGCTACATCGAAACCGCGCGAGCCGAACTCTCGCAGCAGCACCTCGACCTCGATGTCGGCGACCAGTCGCGTTTCCATTGTCAGGGAGGTCGGAGGATCCACGACCTGAACCGGTGGAGTGCCCGGATATCGGGTTCTGAGGACGTCATGACGGCCGACAAGATCCGTCGCTGCGTGACGCAGCGCGGGCACGTCGAGTTCACCGTCGATCTCGATGCAGATCGGCAGGTTGTACGCACCGCTCGACGTGTTCCGCTGGTTCAGTACCCACATCGCACGCTGGTTCCGTGACAGAGGTGCGGGCGTGGGGTCGCGCCGCGGTTCCAGTCGGACAACATCGGTCGCCGGGCCACTCTGCTCGAGCGAATCGATCCGGGCCGCCAACGCCGCAACTGTTGGATGCTCGAATACGGTCCGGAGCGGAACAACCAGCCCCAGAGAACTACTCAAGAGCGAGGTAACCTCCGCGGCCGACAGCGAGTTGCCGCCGAGCGAGAAGAAGTCTGCGTCGCGGTCGTCCTCATTCCCGCCGAGCACCGAAGTAAAAGCTTCGGCAACAAGGCGTTCTGTGGCGGTGGCCGGCCCCTGTGCACGGGAAGCATCCAGTGTCGGCGCCGGGAGACGGGCGAAGTCGACCTTGCCGTTCCGCATCGGAAGCGCGCCCTCGATTTCGACGATGACATGCGGAACCATGTACGTCGGAAGGACTTCTGCGACAGCGGCGCGAAGTTGACCCGTGTCAACTCTTTCGGCATCCGAGCTTCGCACGTAGGCGACCAACAGAGGACTTCCACCCTGGGCCGACCGAACCCCGGCGACGCAGAAATCGACGTTCGCGACAGACTGAATGACTGCCTCGATCTCACCCGGTTCGATCCGGACACCGTTGACCTTCACCTGCACGTCGGTTCGCTCGAGATAATGCAGGCGATACATATTGCCTTCAGATTTGGGGCTTTCCGGCTTCCACATCACCAGATCGCCGGTCCGGTACATCCGGACTCCTGAACTCGTTGCCACGAATCGCTCCGCGGTTCGGGCCGGTTGGCCGGCGTAACCGCGCGCGAGCATTCGACCGGAGAGATACAGTTCGCCGGCGACTCCCGGCGGCACCGGTTCGAGTCGATCATCGAGCACGACGGCGTCGACCCCGGCCAGTGGATACCCGACGGATCCGTCGTGAGTGTCAGCTGACCGATGTTCGATCGACAGTGGTTCGGTAGCAAGCGAATACATCGCGGACTCGGCCGGTCCGTATCCGTTGATCACTCTGCGTCCGGCTTGCCAGCGCTTCGCCAACGCACCGCCGAGTCGCTCGCCCCCGAACATCACCGTTGCAAGGTCCGGCAGCGAAGGATCGCCGATCGAGGCGACGACAGTAGGTGTGGCGCACAGATGAGTAATTCGCTCGCGCCTCAGTGCTGATGCAAGTCCCGAGCCGAACAGTTGGTCGTCCTTCGCCAGAACGAGCGTCGCCCCGGACGCACTCGCGATGAGCACCTCGAGCAACGTCATGTCGAACCCTGGCGCTCCGCGATGGAATACGCGCGAACCCGGACCAGCCGAGAATCGACGGGGCAGGTCTTCGGCGATCACGCCGAGCCCGCCGTTGGTCACCACCACGGCCTTCGGAGTTCCAGTCGTTCCTGACGTGAAAACTACGTAGGCCGCGAGGTTCTCGGAATGCTGTCGCACCCAGTCTGCGTCCTGCTCACCACCGGCGTCGAGGCCGCAGACCGCGCCGTCGCCCAGTGCTTCGAGGACATCGCGTACTCGCGCCTGCGGCTGTTCCGGGTCCATCAATGCCGGAGCTGCACCGACCTTCGCGATCGCCCACAATCGCACGATTGACGCAATGGACCGATCGGCAGTCCAGGCAACGACGTGGTCCACTCCGACTCCCCCGGAACGCAACTCGTCGGCTGCGACGTCCGACTGTGCATCGAGTTCTCGGTAAGTGAGTGTGTTGCCCTCAGCTTCGACCGCCACGGCATCCGGAGCGAATTCGACGCCGTATCGCAGCATCGAGGCAAGCGTCGTACCGGAACACCGAGATGCATCGGGCCGGTCGACCGCGCCGTGTGCGGGGACGAGAAGAGCTCGCTCCGCACTCGTCAACAGGTCGATTCGCCCTACCTCGACATTGGGGTCGACAGACACTTGATTCAGGAGGTGCTCGAACCGACCCGCAAAGCTCGATACCGTCAGATCATCGAATAGATCAGCGTTGTACACGAATTCGAGACCGAGACCGCCCCCGATCCCCTCGTCTGTCACGTTGAGCTGCAGATCGAAATTTGCTTGCCTGACATCGGGCGAGATCTGAGTGACGGACAACCCCGGTATGGACCACGCGGCGGAATGAGTTGTCTGGAACGAGAGCGCCACCTGGAACAACGGATGTCGCGAACGCGATCGCGGTGGGTCGATCAGATCAACCAGCGATTCGAAGGGCATCTCTGCGTGCGCGAACGCCGCTACGTCTCGCTGACGAACCTGCTCGACCAACCGGCCGAACGACTTCGACGGATCGACTTCGGTCCGAAGAACAATCGTTCCGGCAAACATGCCGACCAGCTCGTCGAGTTCAGGTGTGACGCGTCCGGACACAACAGTGCCGACAGCTACGTCATTGCTGTCGTTGTACCTCGCCAGCAGCGCCGCGAGTGCAGCGTGGACAACCATGAACATGGTTCCGTTGTTCGATCGTGCGAGTGCTTGAAGGCCCGTCCGTACCGAACCCGAGATCTCTGCCCGGCAGCTCGACGCGCGGGCGGACGTCGAACGCGGACGGTCCAGGGGTAGCGTCACCTGCTCGGGAAGGCCTTCGAGAGCCTGCTTCCAGTAGCTGGATACCGTCTCGGAAATCCCGGATTCCCGTTGCCATGCGCTGTAATCGGAGTATTCGAGCGCGAGCGGCGACCACGTCGGAGCTTGCTGCGCCGAGCGAGCGATGTACGCCGCCGTGAAGTCACGTACCAACAAGTCGAGCGATCGAGCATCGGCGGCAATGTGATGGATAACAACAGCCAGGATGTACTCGTCAGGCGAAAGCTGGAGAAGTGCCGCACGTACGGGCGGATCCACGGTGACATCGAAGCCCGAACCCACCAGTTCTGCAACACGATTCTCGACGTCGTCGCCGTCGAGTGCCTCGAGCTGAAACAGCGGCATCGCGTCCTCGGCGTCGAGCACCGTCTGAACCGGACGCTCGCCGACAACCGGATATACGGTCCGCAGAGTGCGATGACGGTCGATCAGGTCGTGAATTGCCAGTCCGGCTGCAGCTACGTCCAATTCACCCGTCAGGCGTAACACGATCGGGATGTTGTAGCCGGAGGACTCTGTATCCAACTGATTCAGAATCCACATTCGGTGTTGGGGAGCCGACAGCTGCACCTCCGCAGTGCCTGGGCGAGGTACCAAAGACAGACGAGGTACCAAAGACAACGGAGACGCTTGCCCCGTGCCGATTCGTGCGGCAGCGATGCCGGCGAGCTGATCGACGAATGGGTGCTCGAACACATCGCGGACGTCGAGGTTACAGCCCAAAGCGGAGTTCAGGCGCGACGAAAGACGAGTGGCGATCAAGGAATTGGCCCCTTGATCGAAGAGGTTCCGGACCGGATCTATATGCGGAACTTCCATCAAATCGCTCAGAATAGCTGCAACTGTCTGAGCGAAGAAGTCTCGCGACTGCCGAGACGGCTGCACTTGCGACGTCGGGTCCGGCAGTGATGCTCGGTCGATCTTGCCGTTGATCGTGACCGGCAATGACGGAAGCGGCATCAAAGCCGACGGGACCATATGTGCGGGCAACAACGAACGAGCAGTCCGCAACACACCGTCGAGGTCGTGTCCGTTCTCAGGGGTGATGTAACCGACCAAAGTCGGCCCACTGTCGAGTTCTCTCACCACCACCGTGGCCTGCTCCACCGACGTGTGAGCCAACAGCGCGGATTCGACCTCGCCCGGTTCGACGCGGTAACCGCGCAGGGCCATCTGACCGTCGGCGCGGCGAACATATTCGAGTCGACCGGCTCGCCGACGGACCAGATCGCCGCTGCGGTACATCCGCGATCCTTCGAATCCGGGTTCAGACACAAATCGGGAAGACGTCATCCCTGGTTGACCCAAGTAGCCTTCGGCCACCTGCGGACCGGCAACGTACAGTTCGCCGACAGATCCCGGCGGGACGGGCTTCAACGACGCGTCGAGCACGTAGCTGCGAAACCCTGGTAGTGGGGACCCGATCGGCGAGACAGTCTCGTTACCGGAGATGAGATCGAAATTGGTTACATGGACCGTGGTTTCGGTGATTCCGAACATATTGACACCCCGCACGTCCGGGTGCCGATCGAACCAACCCTGCACGCGCCCGACGTCGAGGCGATCGCCGCCGAAAACAATCGTCCGGAGCGGAAGCAGCATTTCCTGCGTAACTTCCGCCAACGCATAGAAGGCGGCCGGGGTCTGATTCAGAACGGTGACTTTCTCCCGCACAATCAGATCCGCGAATCTTTCGGGAGAACGCGCGACATCACCGTCTACGATCACCAGGGATCCGCCAGTGGTCAACGCACCCCACATCTCCCAGACCGAGAAGTCGAATGCGTGCGAATGAAACATCGACCACACGTCTTCGTCGCCGAAGTCGAAGATCCCGCGAGTCGAGGCCAGCAGAGCCAACACGTTGTCCTGAGTCACCACCACGCCTTTGGGCGCTCCGCTTGATCCGGACGTGTAGATCACGTAGGCGGCGGCCGCCGACTGTGGAACAGGCCAACCACCCGTCGCGTCAGCCGTCTCGTTCACGAGGATGACAGCTTGCTCGTACCCGACGAACCGCCCAGCTGATTCGTCCGTCGACAAAATCGCTTTCGGGCCTGCATCGGCAAGTACGTAGTGGATGCGAGCGTCGGGATACTGCAAGTCGATCGGGACGTACGCAGCGCCCGCGCGAACGACGGCGAAGATGGCTACGACGAGGTCGACCGATCGAGGCAGGGCGACCGCCACGCGATCCCCGACTCCAATTCCTCGATCGATCAAGACGGCGGCAAGGCCCTCCGAACGAACTCGCATCTCTTCATAGGTGACGCGAGTATCGCCACTCGACACCGCGATTGCATTCGGATGCCGGGCTGCGAATGCCCCGAAGAGGTCGGGCAGCGACTGCGCGACAATCGAAGGCCCCGGCACCCAAGCCAGCAATTCTTCGCGCTCCGCAACGCTGAGAACATCGATGTCACGCAGCATGATTGACGAGTTCTCGGTAATCGAGTCACATACTCGACGCAGTCGCTCGACCCAGCTCTGTACGGTGCCCGCATCGAACAGATCGGCGGCATATCGGAAAGTGCCGCGAACACCGCTTGCGTCGCCGTCAATCGTACGATCCTCGCGCACAGTCACTTCGAGGTCGAAGCGAGGGTGCGCGGGAGGTAGCGGAGTGCCGTGGGCCGTCAAAGTTCCCACCGAGATCTCGGAATCCGGTGCTACCGGATCGACAGCGAGAACAACTCTGAGGAAGGAATTCTTGTCGCCTGCGGCCCCACCGACCGCGCGGTTTACCACCCAGTCGAACGGGACGTCGGCATTGGACAAAGCTGCCACGTCAGCCTCGCGTACCCGACTCAAGAACTCACCGAAGGTGTCTCCGCCGCGAAGGAGCGTTCGCAGCGCCACGGTCCCGACGAACATACCGACGGCGCCGTCGAACGAAGGGTGTGTTCGGCCGGACGTCGGGGTTCCGATGACCACATCGGACGCACCGGTGATCTTGCTCAGCGCAATCGCAAGGCAGGCGTGCAACACCATGAAGGTTGTGCAGTGATGCGCTCGAGCGATCTCGTTGAGCGCCGCGTGGACGGACGAGGGCAATTCGAAAGTCACGTCCCGAGCCGACGACGGTTGGTCCGGTCGGCGGGATCTGTCCACGGGAAGCGCAAGAGTCGGATCAACGCCGGCGAGTGCGTCGGACCAGAATTCCAGCTGGCGACCTGCCAAGCTCTGTGGATCCGCAGGATCACCGAGAATGGTTCTGTGCCAAGCGGAATAGTCGCGGTAGTCGAGCGCGGGCAAAGGCCAGATCGGCGACCGTCCGTCGGCGCGAGCGTCGTACGCGGAGATCAGGTCAGAAACGATCGTTGCGAACGAAAGGCCGTCCAAGGCTATGTGATGCGCAACTACGGTCAAGCGGTGGTCGGCATCGCTGCCGGAGGTGAGGATCAAACGAAGCGGCGCATCGGTCTCCAGATCGAAACCTGCCGCAACCCAATCCGCTGACGCAGCCCCGTAATCCTCGGACGGAACCTCGATCAGAGTCACCGGAGTCGCGGTCGCAACCTGGATCGGCCACGTGTCGTGATTCTGTTCGAACGAGAACACGGTACGCAAGACGAGATGGCGATCCGTCAGGTCGGCTACCGCCGCCCTCATCGCCTCTGTATCCAGTGCACCACTGAACGCGACCTCGAACGCGATGTTGTAAGCCGACGACTGGGGATCGCGACGGTTGAGCAGCCATAGACGTTGTTGCGCCGGAGCGATTTCGACGGTGACCTCGTCCGAAATGCGCTCGGGCTCCACCACCCACTCCGCCCGGTCCTCACGAATCTTCTGGGCCAGACGCGCCGGAGTCGGGGCGCCGAACACGTCCCTGACACCAACTCGTCTACCGAGTGCAGAACTCACGCGCGCTGCAACATACACGGCGTCGAGGGAACTACCGCCCCAGGCGAACAAGTCGGAGTGCGGTCCGAGAACTCCGACGCCCAGGACCTCGGCCATCACCGAGGCAATCAATTCCTCGTCGTACTCGATCGGACGGTGCACGGTCGAGTGCTGCTCGGCGACCGCGGACCATGTCGGTTCAGGAAGCGCTGAACGGTCCGTCTTTCCATGGCTCGTGACGGGCAACGCTGCCAGAATCGTCACCGAACCCGGAAGCATGGAACGTGGAAGTAGTGAAGCCAGATGTTCGTGGACCGCCTTCTGACTCAATAGATGAGCAGTGCCGTCCCCACCTTCGGCCGCAGTCACGTACGCCGCAAGCGACCCGGATCGCTCGACCACCGCTGCTTGCGCAACACCGGGAGTCGACAGGAGCACAGCCTCGATCTCGCCCAGTTCGACGCGTACTCCACGGATCTTGACTTGTTGATCAGAGCGGCCCAAGAACTCGAGCTGACCGGCATCGTTCCATCGCACGACGTCGCCGGTGCGGTACATGCGCTCGCCGGCACCAGTGGCACCAAAGGGCGCCGCTACGAAACGCTCCGAGGTCAGCGTCGGGGAAAGGTACCCGCGCGCCAGTCCTGGTCCCATCACGTACAGCTCACCCACGGCGCCGACCGGAGTCGGACGCAACCACGAATCCAACACCACAGCGGCAACGCCGTCGATCGGACGCCCGATCGGAGTATCACCGCCAGGCTCGAGTGGCTCGCTCATGAATGCCGCGACGGTCGCTTCACTGGGTCCGTACGAATTAACGATGTCGACATGACTCGACCACACATCCACGAGCGCCACCGGCGGTCGCTCGCCACCGACGTTCAACACTCGAAGATCCGGCAGTTTCCGAGGATCCATCGTCAGCGGAACCGATGGTGTCGAGATCAGGTGCGTGACACCCTCGAGCCGCAGATAGTCTTCGAGGTCCACTCCGCCGATCAATCCGGGAGGAACGATCACGGCGGTCGCGCCGCAGCCGTGAGCAAGCAGAATCTCGAGGATCGCCACGTCGAACGAGGTAGCTGCCAGGAGCGCGACGCGGGAGGAACTATCGATGTTCAGTCGCCTGGCGTGAGAACGCAGCAACGGCGCAATGCCTCGGTGCGTGACCGCGACGCCCTTCGGTCGTCCGGTCGACCCCGACGTGTAGACCACGTAGGCGGTGTCGTCCAGAGACAGGGCGGCGATAGATGAACCCGCCCCCACACGTCGATTCACCGGCCCTTCGACGGTCTCGTCTTCCCTGGGGTCGACGACGCAGACCCAAGCCGGCACGTTCACGAGTTCGCCACCGATCACAACGGACACGTCGGCGTCGTCGAGAATGAAAGCGACACGCTCGGAGGGTGTTTGAGGATCCACGAAAAGAAGGGCAGCACCAGCCCGCGCTACTGCATGAAATGCAACTACGGAATCGGTCGAGCGCTCGGTGAGGATCCCGACGACGTCACCTCGTTCGACGCCGTTCTCCACGAGCAAGGCGCACAGTGCATCCGCGCGAGCGCCGAGCTGGTCGTAAGTGACGTCCACACCTTGCTCGCGGATCGCGACGGCGCTCCCCTGCCCTGCGCCGCCTCTGACGACCGAATCGAGCGTCGCGAATCCGTCCGTCCGCGGACCTAACGCGGGGACCAGATCCTTCGCTTCGTCCGTCGAGAGGATGCGGAGGTCACCGAGCGCACGGGTAGCCGAGTCGAGGAATCCCTCGAGAAACCGAACGAACTGACGATGATGCATCGCCAGGTCACGTTCGCTGTAGAGGCGTGGATTGGCTTCGAAGGACAGGCGAACGTTCTCCCCCGCGATCGACGGATAAATGCTGAAGAACAGATCTTCGGTGGGTCCGGATGTGAGGACGTGAAATTCGCCGACGACGTCGCCGAGCCGAATGGCTTCGTGAAACATCATGACGTTCACGGCCGGGCCCGCCGCCTCACGGGATCCGCCCTGACCCTCCTGGAAGCCCATGTCCTCGTAGCGGAATCGCTGGTGGCGTAGTGCACCGGTCATCTGAACCGAGATCTGACGCACCAGTTCTTGTGGCGACAGATCCCGTTCGAGTTGCGCACGAACAGGCACGATGTTGGACAGCATCCCACCTGAACGTTTCGACGTCGCCGTGGTGCGGCCGGACACCGGCAAGCTGAGGACTACGTCATCGGAATCAGTCATGCGGCCGAGATAGGACGCGAATGCACCGACGAGGACCGCCACCTCGGACGTAGTCCACTCGGTCGCGACATCCGAAAGCTGTTTTGCAAGAGTTGGATTCAGTGTCCGCACCATCATGCGCTGCGGCATGGACGTCAGGCCGGCGCCGTCGGCGAGGCGAACCGGGCGGGGCAGGCCTTCGGACATCTCCGTCCAGTACTGCTTGTCCGATCGATACCGCGACGAGGATCGGTAGTCGACGTCGAGGTCATGCAGTGCACGAACCCCGAGACCACCGAAAGGAGTCAGCGTCTTGCCATGAACCAGATGCGAATAGCGCTCGGCCACCCGCGCGGTGAGTGTCATCGCCGCATGTCCGTCGAGCACGAGATGATGGGCGTGCGAGTACCAGAAATAGTGATCGTCTGCCAGATGAAGCAAAGTCGCCGAGATCAGGCGGTCAGACATCACGTCAAGTGGCCGTGAGTATTCCGCGGTCATCCACTCGTTCGCGCGCTGAACCGGGTCGTCGTCGCTGCGTAAGTCGAGGTATGCGAGATCGTCGACGATCGAGTGATCGACAATCTGCGCCGGCTCGGCATCAGTGGCGACGAGGCGAACGAACGGCGACTCCAATTCATGACATGCCGTGTTCGTTGCCTCGATCAGAGCGTCGACGTCAACCGGTCCTCGTAGCTCCACGTACTGAGCCACCACGAACGGAGTTGACGGACTCAGTTGCTGCGCAAACCACAGCGCGAGCTGAGCCCGAGACAACGGAAAAGCACTCAACCCGTCACCTCACATTTCACCAGCCTTGTTTTTCACGAACATTCGATGGCTGATCACGTGAATCCATGGGAGCGAACACCACGAACGGCCGAACCGAACCCTACTGTCTCGTCTAAGTTTTCACCACTGGGCCAACACTGCTAGACATGTCGACGCAGCTTTCACGCACTCAAACGTCAGGAGCTTCAGCGGATGAACAACGACACGGTGGGACCAAAGTCCGACGACGATTCCGGGGCTGAACCGAGCGGCTCCAACACCATCCCACCGAGGGGCCCGGAGCGCGAACCGAAGAGGACGGTCACACTGCCGGGAGGCCGTCGAACTGCACTCGCAATCACGGGAACGGCACTGGTGGTGGGCGGTTTCGTGGCCTGGCTCGGGTACACGGCATACGAGGCGAAAGACAACCTTGAAGCAGCTCGCGACCATGCACAATCGGCGAAGAGTGCACTTCTGGCCGGGGATACCGGGGTCGCAGAGTCCACCGCGGCGGAAGCCGATCGAAATGCATCCGCAGCGTACGACAACACCCATTCACTCC
The DNA here is from genome assembly GCF_001029585.1 of Rhodococcus sp. ARP2. Classification (NCBI taxonomy): domain Bacteria; kingdom Bacillati; phylum Actinomycetota; class Actinomycetes; order Mycobacteriales; family Nocardiaceae; genus Rhodococcus; species Rhodococcus sp. ARP2. Next base: position 76,768 of record NZ_LEKE01000090.1, read on the forward strand.
CCTGGAACATCGCCGCCGCAATTCCGGTCATCGGGTCGCCCTTCGACACGACGCGTCAGATGACCGAGGTCGTTCAGGGACTCACGCGTGACGTTCTCGGTCCCGCTGTCACTGTCGGAACTTCACTCGCACCAACGGAATTGGTCCAGCCTGGTGGACGCTTGGCACTCGCACCGTTACGCGAAGCGGAACCGAAATTGGACGAAACAGCTATCGCCGCGGAATTGCTGTCGTCGCAGGCACAGGAAGTTCGCGAATCAAAGTACCTGGGCCGAGTTAACGATGCCAGAGCAGAATTGCAGTCGCAGACAAGCGAACTGGCTACCCTCCTGACGAACACCGCCACCGCGGCGCGCATCGCACCGGCGATGCTCGGCACCGACGGACCGCGGAATTACTTCATCGGTTTCCAGACCAATGCCGAAGCCCGAGGAACCGGCGGTCTATTGGGTGGATACGGCATCGTCCGAGTCGACAACGGCGCCGCTCGGGTGGACACGCTCTCCCCCAACTCCGAACTAACACTGGACAATCAACCGATAGACCTTGGTCCTGACTTCAACCAGCTGTACGGAAACAGTCGCCCGACCACCGATTCTCGCAACAGCAACCTCAGCTCGCACTTTCCCTACGCAGCGCAGATCTGGCAGTCCCTGTGGTCACAGGAGTCCGGGGGTGAGATGGTCGACGGTGCGATAGCGACCGATCCGATCGCCCTGAGTTACATCCTCGAAGCGGTAGGACCGATCAAGATGCCCGACGGAGAGTCGGTCACCGCCGACAACGTCGTGGAACTGACCGAGTCGACTGCGTACGCTCGCTTCCCTTCCGACAACAAGGCACGAAAGCAGTATCTGCAGACAATCGCAGCTCGTGTCGTGGAGAAGATGACCGGGAACATCAAGTCGCCGAGCGCACTGCTGGAAGCTCTGGGCAAGGGCGTCAGCGAGGGCAGAATCGCCGTGTGGAGCTCTCACCCCGACGAACAATCGGTTCTCGCCGACACCGTCCTCGGGCACACCATTCCCGATGATGCCGCTCCGTACGCCGGTGTGGTGATCAACAACCAAGCCGGCAACAAGCTCGACTACTACCTCACACGAGAAATCGACTACACAGCCCAGACGTGCACCGGCGACACCCGAAAGACAGCGGTCACCGTTCGACTGACAAACAACGCGCCCGACGCCGACCTGACCGAATATGTCAGCGGGATCGTCGACAACCCCGGACGACTACCCAAGGGCACCAACGTGGCTGCAGTCACACTACTGGCAACGACCGGCGCCAAACTCGACGCAGTCTCCGTGGGCGGGCAGATTTCGTTTGCCGTCAACGGAACCGAACAGGGCCACCCGGCATTCATGACAAGGGCCGTCATTCCGCGAGGGCAGACCGTTGAGCTGAAGTTCGATCTGACCGAGCCAACAGCCGAGGGCGAAGCCCGTGTCCCTGTCCAGCCGCTGGTCGACGAGCCGAAGATCACGGTCGACGTGCCTACCTGCTGAGCCTGACCGGCAAACGTCGACGGATCCCCCTGTTGTGTCGGCGTTTGCCGTCGCGTGAACTTTCAAGAGATTTGAAACTTTGGCAAAGGCTAGCCTATGCTTCCTGACGCGCCTGGAACCGGCCGTCGGCTGCGATCCGTCGGAGTCTCACTCCTCGGCGCATCGACAACGGAAGGTTCCCCATGCGATACGCCCGTGTGCGCTCACTTCGCCGAACTGTGGCCCTGAGCGGATTGGTCATTGCCGCCCTGGTAATCGGCGGATGCAGTAACAACGACACCGCAACCGAATCGAGCAGCAGCGACTTCGAAACCGTCACCATCGAAAGTGCGCTCGGAAACGCCGTCATCACCGAAAAGCCCGAGCGAATCGTGACTCTCGGCATGGGGTCGGCGGAGACCGTGATCGCGCTCGGCACGATCCCCGTCGGCGTCGAAAAGTACGCATGGGGCAGCGACGACACCGGATATCTGCCGTGGGTGCACGAAGCGGTCACGAAGCAGGGTGGCGAACTGCCAGAGCAGTTCACCGGCGGCACCGACCTCAACATCGAAGCGATCATCGCCCTCGAGCCCGACCTGATCCTCGCCCCCTGGTCCGGCATCACCCAGCAGCAGTTCGACTCACTGAATGCGTTCGCGCCGACCGTCGCCTACGCCGAGAGTCCGTGGACCATCACGTGGGAAGACCAGATCAACGTCATCGGCAAAGCCATGGGCGAATCCGAGAAGGCGACAGCCGAAATCGACAAGATCAAGTCGCAGTTCGCGGAATCGACTGCAGCACATCCGAACTACGCCGACGTCAGCTTCTCCTTCATCTACAACACGGGCCCAGGAACCCTCGGCGTCTTCTTCGCCGAAGAGCAGCGCGTGGCCATGGTCCGCGCACTCGGCTTGCAGGTGGATCCCGTCGTCTACACCTTGACGGAATCTGAAGGAACAGACTCCGCCGTCATCGGCCTCGAGAACGCAAACCTCCTCGACAAGTCCGACCTGCTCTTCACCTTCTACTCGGACCCGGCCAATCGGGCCGAGATCGAAGCGCAGCCCGCCTACAAGGCCATCCCCGCTGTGGCTCGGGGAACTGTCATCGCTCCGACCGAGCAGCCCTTCGTCACCGGTTCCTCGATGATCAACCCTCTGACTGTGCCCTGGTCGCTCGAGCGCTACGTGCCGATGATCGACGAGGCAATCGCAAAGCTGAACAAGTGATGTAGATCAGCATCGCGCGATCGAGAAGCCCGCGTCCTATTCGGATGCGGGCTTCTTGCCGTCGCGTTGGGCTTTGAATCGCATCCACTCGCTACTCAACATTCGATTGTCGATGATCCACCCCATGTAGTCGCGCATGTTGAGGACACGAATGTAGGCGGGGCCGTTGGGATTTGCGTACTGCAGTGCTTCAGTCGCGAGTTTGCGTTGATTCTCGAGATACACGTGCTCTGTTTCGAGGAATCCGCCCCACACGTCGGAATCCATGACGTAGTAGTGAGTCCGATCCCGAGGCTTGCGCGTGAGCTTGACGAACCCCCGGTCGATCAACCGGCGAATGTAAGTGGACACCGATCCGCGACTGGCGCCCAGTGCCTGCGCCAACTCTTCGGCACTGACCCCTGGCGACTCGCTGATCAACAAATAGCCCGCAATGCGTCCCTCGATGCGAGCTCCACCACCGGACTGCCAGTACACGGAGAACTGGTCAATGAACCACGTGGAGAAGTCGTCACCGCGAGCAGGGCTGGCATCGCCCATTCGTTGAGCCTCCGACGTCACTCGACAACAAGAACATTGACTTCCGATTCTGCCAGCTGATGCCTACACCCACGCATTCCGCGTCGCCGCAGGGTCGCCCGAGAAGTCGTGCGCTGTGAAGTCGGCACACGTCACCGTCGTCGCCGACCCATTCGGCTCGCGGACTTGGACGACCATCGAGCTCACCGAATCACCAAGAGGCGAAGCCTGAATGGCCCGGGCGGTCAACGAAGCCGAGTCGCGCGGGTCGGTATCCACGACGCACAGATCGAGGCGGACATTTCGCGATTCACTATCGAACGACCCGCCGCCGACTGTCAATCCAGTAGGTAACTCGGATGCTCGTGAGCGCAGTGCGTCAGCCAATGCCGCCTCCACAATGGGGTCGCCTGGGCACTCTGAACCTGCAGAAAGACCACCGACTGGTGTCTCCCGCGAGGGTGACGATTGCTCCAAATCGACTGTGCATCCCACGAGCCCGATCGAGGAAGCCATGCCTACTACGCAAATCAACAGACGCCACCGACCAATTTCTCCTGCCATTCGCGACACGGTAACCGAGACGCGTCCACTACTACCGCGAAATCACCAGCCCTGGAGTCGTTGCGATGAACTCGAGCTGTTCGATCGTCAAAGGCGACGCCGATGTGGAGCCAGCCGATGTCACGAACTGGGTCACCACTACTGTTTCGCCGGAGGGGTGAACAACCCGGACCGTGTCATCGCCCGAGCCATCGGGATCGACCAGGCGAGTCACCGTGGTGGCGTTGGGCAACGTCAGGATCGCGCCTGGTTCCGGGACGGCCGTACCAATCGATATCTCGACATCACCGCGGCCGTCCGATGTCGAGACGACGATTCGTTCGCACGCCCCTCCCCGTCCGTAGTCATCCGGAACCAGCGAACCGAGCGAGCGTTCCAAAGTGACCTCTTCTGCGCCGAGATCCTTCCAACGTGCATCGAGCAACTGATTCAGTCGGTCGATATCCATGCGCGTCGCAGGTGGACCGGCATTCACGGAATCGGTGTAGCAGGATGCCATCGGTGGCGGCGTCGAGTCTGGGACCGGCTCAGTCACAGCGAGCCCGGGCGCTGTCGCGACCGCGATCAGTTCGTCCATCGTCAAAAGCAGACCACTATCCGTCGAAGTGCCGGTCGACGTGTCGATGCTCGCAACAACTCTGGATCCGTCACCGAGATACGCGACTACACCGCGCTCGCCCCCGACTTCCGAACCGTCTTTGTCTTCGAAATCTGCTCTGTCCTCGAAATCTGCGATGTCGAGTACCGTTCCGTTCGCGAGATACTCCCGCCGATCCACCAGCCCCTCCAGGCACGGTGGCACCGGCTGATCCCATGCACGAACCTGAACCGAGATATCCGCAGTCCGCCCGACGCGAGTCAAGGTTCCCTTCGCCGACGTCGAACCGCTGAACTCGATCGGGTCGACCCCGTCGGGAAACGAAACGCCTCGGTAATTCTGGATCGGCGCGAACTCGAGCGATTTCGATGGACTCGCAAATGCAACGTCGACATCGGAAGGCAACGATTCGAGTAGTGCGTCGCTCATGGCGGTGGCCTTCGGTCCCGAGAACCATGGATAGTCCGGGTCGTCATAACCGGGCTCACCGGTAAAACCGTAGTTGATTCGCACCGGCGGACCTGGCGATTCCACCGACTCGCAGCCGGGAATCGACGTGCCCGTGCCCTCGTTCGTCACCGCTGCGACAACAGTTCCCAATGCGACGATCGAGACGATCACCAGCCCGTCGCGCCAGGTCCATTGCTCGCGGCGACGGTTCGACTCGTGTGCGGTGCGCCCAGACATTTCTCGATCATTGCCTACGACAACAACTACGTCGCTATCCGACATACCCGCTGAGGTCGTAGATCGTGGAATTTCCCACCGTTGTCGACGAGAAATTCGCTCCGACCCATTCCTGAATAGCACTCGACGTACTGTCCCCGCCTTGGCTGTCTTTCGGGCTTCCGCCCTGGCCACTGGCGATGTAGTAGTGGATCTCGCCGTCTGCCACGTACTCGATGAACTGGTCCAGCGTCGGTGCGGGATCAGAACTCCAACCGCCGATCGCCATCACCGCAGTATCGCTGGCCAACTCGTAGGTTGCTGCGCTTTGCGATCCGTTGGTCGCGGCCGACCACGTGGTGCCCGCATTGACCAACATTGCCGTCAACTCGGAAGTACTTTCGCTACCACTGCTTGTTCCTGGCCCACTCGTTGTTCCTGGCCCACTCGCCGTCGGATTACTGCTCGCGTCATCAGAGTTCGGCAGAGCCCCACCGTCTCCCTGCCCTTGGTCCCCACCCATGCCTCCTCCCC